>NZ_FORX01000026.1 GCF_900114115.1 Desulfomicrobium apsheronum
AGTTGGAAAAGGTCGGTGTCTTTCATAGGCGAACGAATTACCCGGATGTGGTCAGGGGTTCAAGGCTCCTACCCACTTGAAACAGCGAGGAACCATTTTTTTCTCAAAAAAACAAGAAAAATACTTTACAAGCAGGCACAGGAAAGATAGCTTTTTCTTCCCTTATCCCACACGCATTGTTTCGTTACGTTGTAGCGGTTACGGTGGTAAAGCACAACCATTTGTGCATGTTACCTCCGATCTCAAGGTTGAAAGCACCCGCAACGACTCGGGTTTATCAGGCAGGAGCCACAGAAATGAAGACGTACAGTCCCAAAGCAAGTGAACTGACCCACAAATGGTACCTTGTCGACGCCAAGGACAAGGTCCTGGGCCGACTTGCAACGGAAATAGCAACCCGCCTCCGGGGAAAACACAAGGCCGAGTTCGCCCCGCACATGGATAACGGTGATTTCATCATCGTCATCAACGCGGACAAAATCAAAGTAACCGGTCAGAAGGCTTCCCAGAAGACCTACTACCGTTACACCGGTTATGTAGGCGGCCTTCGGGAAACCACTCTGGAAGAGATGATGGTCAAAAGCCCGGAAACGGTCATCACCAAAGCGGTCAAAGGCATGCTGCCCAAAAGCGCATTGGGCTTTCAGCTGATCAAGAAACTGAAAGTATACACCGGCACGGAACATCCTCACCAGGCACAGCAGCCTGAAGTGCTGGACATCTAATCAGGGATGGAGAAGATTATGAGTCAAGATTTCTTCTACGGTACCGGCAAAAGAAAGACATCCGTTTCCCGGACCAGACTGTATAAAGGCACAGGGAGCATCACTGTCAACGGTCGCGAACTGGGTGACTACTTTCCCCGGGCCACGTTGCAGATGATCATTCGTCAGCCCCTCAAGCTGACCAAGACCCTCGAAAAATTCAACATCGCCTGCCGTGTCACCGGCGGCGGACTTTCCGGACAGGCTCAGGCCGTGCGTCACGGCATCAGCCGTGCACTGCTTGAATTCGATCCGGAAATGCGCGGCGTGCTCAAGCGTGCCGGTTTCCTGACCCGCGATTCCCGCGTCAAGGAAAGAAAGAAGTACGGCCAGCGCGCTGCCCGTGCCCGGTTCCAGTACTCCAAGCGTTAATCGCCCTCTGGTTTTCGAACACACTGGGGCAGAGGTGCACGCGCACCTCTGCCTTCTTTTTTTCAAGGAGCGTCCTGTGAGCAGCAAAAAAATCCAGCCGGTCATGGTTTTCGCGGATGCGGACGGCAATGTTTACGACCACCCCGACCTGCTCATGCTCGTGCGCCGGGGCCGCGAACTGACCCTGCCCCGCCCGGACGAACTCATTCCCCTGCCCGAAGGCAGCGACCTGTATCTTTTGCCCGGCCGCCACGCCCTGGGGCTTGACCCGGAGACGGGCAAGGCCGAGGCCATGGAAGAGCGGGCCGTGGCCGCCTTTGTCTGCCCGTCCTACACGCTCTCCGCCTCGGCGGCCTACCTGGCTGATGCCGACGCCCCCAAACTGCCGTTGTTCGCTTACGGAGCCATCGGCTTCGCCAAGGACAAGTTCTGGGTCGCAGCGACTCAGGTGGACAAGGACAGAAGACAGGTCTTCACCCAGGTCGCGCCGGAACGGATCACCAAGGGCGCCCAGGATCTGCTGAAGCGCTATCCGGAGAACCGGCTGATCTCCCATCTTTCGCGCTGCGCCCTGACCTTTTGCTGCCCGGCCGCCAAAAATCTGGCCCTGGGCCGGTTCGAGGCGCCCCTGCCTACGGCCAAGGCTTGCAATGCCCGCTGCTACGGCTGCATCTCGCATCAGCCCCTAGACTCGGGATTTCCGTCCTCCCAGAACCGCATTGATTTCACCCCCACGGCGAAAGAAATTGTCGAGATCATGCAGCTGCACTCCAAGCGGGCCAAGAATCCGGTCATGTCCTTCGGACAGGGCTGTGAAGGCGAACCCCTGACGGAAGCCGCGCTCCTGACTGAAGCCATCGCCCTCTTCCGTGGCGCGGGCGGCCGGGGCACGGTCAACATCAACACCAACGCGAGCCTGCCGGATACCATGCCCTGCCTGGCCAAGGCCGGCCTTGATTCCATCCGGGTCAGCCTGAACAGCGCGCGCGAGTCCGTCTACAACAGCTACTACCGGCCCCACGGCTACACCTTCGCCGACGTCCGCCGCACCATCGTCACGGCCAAGGAACACGGACTTTTCGTGTCCCTCAACTACCTTTTCTTCCCAGGCGTGAATGACGTGGAGAGCGAACTCGAAGCCCTGACCGATCTCGTTGCATCCGCCCGCCCCGACTACATCCAGATGCGCAACCTGAGCCTCGACCCCGAGCTTTACCTGGGCTGTGTCGGAGACCCGACCGAGCCGTCCATGGGCCTTGGCAATTTCATGAAGCGGCTCAAAAAAGCCTGCCCCTGGATCAATTACGGCTATTTCAACCCCTACATCGAGAACAAGACTCCCCTGCTCTGGACATAGCTGCCGCCTGCGCGGAACCGGCCTTCCAAAACGCCAAAAAGAACCCCGCCTGGAAAACCAGACGGGGTTCAAACATTTCCTGGGAAGAAAATGGCGGCCCTTGTCGCCTTGCCGTCAGCTCATGCGTCGGCGACGGGAAAATCTATGCGGACCTGCTCTTCGCCGTCAATCCGCTCGACAATCTCGCCGATGATCCAGGCATCCTGTTTCAGGGCGCCCAGCCGGTGCACCACATCCTTGGCCACGTCCTTCTTGACGACCATGATATAGCCGATGCCACTGTTGAAAATCTGCAGCATCTCCTCCCACGAGAGGTCCCTCTGGGTCCGCAGCCATTCAAAAACGGGAGGGATGCTCCAGGAGCCGAAGCGGATCTGCGCGGTCACGCCCTTGGGCAGGATGCGCACGATGTTGTCGTAGAAACCGCCGCCGGTGACATGGACCATGCCATGAATTTCCCAGTCCCGCATGACGTTGCGCACGGCTTCGACATAGATGCGGGTCGGCGTGAGCAGCACCTCGGCCACGGTCTGATCCGTGCCGGGAAAAATGTCGGCGGGCTGCAGGCCGGAGCGCTCATAGATCTTGCGTACAAGGGAGTACCCGTTGGAATGCACGCCCGAAGAGGCCAGACCGATAATGATGTCGCCCACGCCGATGCTCGAACCGTCCACGACCTTGTCGTTGTCGACCATGCCGACGCAGAACCCGGACAGGTCGTATTCGCCGTCGGCGTAGAAATCAGGCATCTCGGCGGTTTCGCCGCCAATGAGGGCGCACTGGCCTTCCTTGCAGCCGTCGACGATGCCCTTAATGACCGCTTCGGCCTTGTCGATATCAAGCTTGCCGGTTGCGAAATAGTCAAGGAAAAACAGAGGCTTGGCGCCCTGAACAATTATGTCGTTGACACTCATGGCCACCAGGTCGATGCCGACGGTGTCGTGTCTGTCGAACATGAAGGCCAGTTTGAGCTTTGTGCCCACGCCGTCGGTGGAAGCCACCAGCACCGGTTCGTTGACCATGGACATGGAAGGCTTGAAAAGCCCGCCGAATCCTCCGATATCGTTGACAACGCCCTTGGTGTAGGTCGATGCCACCAGAGACTTGATCCGGGACACGAACGTGTTGCCCGCTTCTATATCGACTCCGGCATCCTTGTAGGCCTTGTCTCGCTGGGACATGTACAACTCCTTGTTTCTTCGCCTTCAACCAGCTACGTTAATGCAAATCATTCTTCATCTGGAGGCCAAGTTGCATAATCTCACGACTGAACCAAGTAAAGCAAAAAACACGTCGTTGGCAAGGTCGATCCTTGTCCCGGCCTGTCTTTTCATTTTCATGGGGCAGTTTGCCCTGGCTGATATCATCATTGATTCCGGCCCACAAAAGGACACCGTGATGCAAACCGGCAAGGCGGGAAACGATGCCGGGAGCATCCTCATCCATTCGGACCCGGACAACGGCTCGCTGATTCTGGTCTCGCCGCCGCCAGCTCCACCGCAGGAGGATTCAGGCCTTGGCCCAGTTATCATTGTTCCGGAAATCAACATCAAGGAGTAGGACATGAAAACACCAGCGCTACTCTGGCGATCGCTGGAAGGCAGCACCGTGCAATGTCAGCTTTGCGCCCACTTCTGCCGTATCGAGGATGGCACACGCGGTCAGTGCGGGGTGCGCGAAAACAGGGGCGGCCAGCTCTTTTCCCTCTCTTATGACAAGGTCGCGGCCCTGAATCTCGATCCGGTGGAGAAAAAACCCCTCTTTCATTTCCTGCCCGGGACCAAAACCCTTTCCCTTGGCACCCAAGGCTGCAACCTGGCCTGCGCGTTCTGTCAAAACGCGAGCCTCTCGCAGCCTCCCCGCCAGGGCAAGGCGCTCGGCGGAGAGGCCATCCCGCCCCGGGAGATCATTCGCATGGCGCAGACATCGGGGGCCGCGTCCGTGGCCTACACCTATTCCGAGCCCACCATCTTTTTCGAACTCATGCGCGAAACCGCGATCCTGGCTCAGGAAGCAGGGCTGGCCAACATCATGGTCAGCAACGGGTTCCAGAGTCCGCAATGCCTCGACGCGCTGGGCGACCTGATCCAGGCCGTCAACATCGACATCAAATCCTACCGCGAGGAATTCTACAGCGACATTTGCGCCGCACGCCTGGGACCCGTACTCAAAAACCTGGTGCACATGAAAAAACTGGGCTGGCACATCGAAACGACCACCCTGGTCATCCCGGACCTGAACGACTCGGACCGGGAACTGGGCGAGATCGCCCGCTTCGTGCACGACGAACTGGGAAAGGATACTGCCTGGCACGTCTCGCGCTTCCACCCCTGCCACCAAATGCTGGACCACGCGCCAACGCCGCTGGACACGCTGAAGCGGGCCTACGACATCGGACGGGCCGCCGGGCTCTCCCATGTCTTTGTCGGTAACGTGCCAGGATCGGATCTGGAGAACACCATCTGCCCCGGGTGCGGACAGATGGTCGTGGAACGGGTCGGCTTCAACATCCTGCGCAACAGGCTGCAGCGGGGCGTATGTCCCGGGTGCGGAGAAGTCGTCATCAGACCGGAGAATCTGGGAAAGGGCGATTAGAAGACAGCTGGAACGGATTCCTTAAAATTCAATGCCGCGACGAGCCTTGCCGCCCTGGGCGTAAACGTGCTTGACCTCGGTGATGTCCGAAACGATGTCGGCCAGCTCCACGATCCAGGACGGAGCGCCGCGCCCGGACAGGACCAGGTGGCGTCCCTGGTCCTTGCAGCGCGTGATCAGTTCCCGCAGCTCCTCTTCCATGAGCAGGCCGTGATTCAGGGCGTACAGGGCCTCATCGAGGACCAGCATGTCCACACCCCGATCAAGGAGCTCTCCTGCCCAGCACAGAAGCTGCGTGGCCTTCTCGCGGTGGGTGTCGAAATCAGTGTCGCGGTAAAAGCCCGCTCCCGAGGCCAGAAAACGCTCGCCAAGCAGCTTTGCCAGCATCTCCTGCTCACCGGCCTGATCGCCCCGCTTCATGAACTGCCCGAAGGCAACGGTGAGCCCCTGCCCCAGGGCGCGGATGGCCTGGCCAACGCAGGCCGAGGTCTTGCCCTTGCCGTTGCCGGTATAGATCAGGAGCATGCGTCCCCCTCGGGCTCTCGCGGGGCATTGAGCCGGGCCAGCGTCGCGCGGACCTGGGCCAGGATCTCCTCCTCGCCCTCGACCTTGCCACCGAGCATGAGCACCCGGCCGTCGCAGATGGTCGTGTCCACGCAGGAGCTGTTCGCGCTGTAGACGAGGTTGGAGACAAGATGATGCCCCGGAACCATGCGCACATGCTCCAGATTGACCAGGATGCAGTCCGCGAGCTTGCCGGAAGCGATGCGGCCCGCGTCCAGGCCATACATGCGCGCCCCGTTCAGGGTGGCCGTGTCGAGGGCTTCCTGGGCGGGCATGGCGGTCGGGTCCATGGACGTGACCTTGGCCAGCAGGGAAGCGATCTTCATTTCCTCGATCATGTCCAGATTGTTGTTCGAAGAGCACCCGTCCGTGCCCAGGGCCACGGTGACTCCGTGAGCCTTCATGGCGACATGGTCGAACTGGCCGGAGCAAAGCTTCATGTTCGAGACGGGACAGTGCACGACCTGCACCCCGTGCCGGGCCAGGAGTTCCATCTCGGTCCCGTTCATCCACACGGCGTGCGCAAGGATGAGGTTCGGGGCCAGCAGGCCCAGTTCGTGCAGATACTCCACCGGCCGTTTGCCATGCTTGGCTAGGCAATCCTCGACCTCTTTTTGCGTCTCCGAAAGGTGCAGATGCACCAGAAGCCCGTGGCGGTTCGCGTATTCCCCCAGCCAGCGTAAGGAATCCGAGGACACGGTGTAGATGGCGTGAGGCCCGAGAATGAACTGGATGCGGTCCGGAAACGCGGCGCTGACGGCGTGCAGATCCATGACCTGACGCTTCATGGTCTCGGCGCGGGCCGGATCGTCGAAATCGAAAAAGGCGGCGGACAGGGCCGCGCGCATGCCCATCTCGGTCACGGCGCGGGCCGTGCCCTTCCAATGCCAGTACATGTCGGCGAAAAAAGTCGTCCCGGACTTGATCATCTCAAGGCAGGCCAGCTTCGCCCCCCAGTAGATGTCATCCTCGCCAAGCCGGGCCTCGAAAGGCCAGATGTGGTCGGCAAGCCAGGTATGCAGCTCCATGTCGTCGGCATAGCCGCGCATGAGCGTCATGGCGGCGTGGGTATGGGCGTTGTGGAAGGACGGCAGGATGGCCTTGCCCAACCCGTCGATGACAACGTCGGCGGACGAATCCACGTCCGTTCCGATGGAGTCGAAGCGATTGCCCTTGATGAGCACATCAACCAACTCTCCATTCAGGCGCACTTTTTTTATCAGGATACTCAAGGGGCCACCTCCGTTGTTTGGAGGTACCTGATAACGGCATCCCCCAGGCGTTGTCCATAGAAAGGCCCTGGCGCCGCCACCAGGAAGATCGACATTTCCCGCGAATGCGCCCTTCTCTTTTGCCGCCGGCTCATTTATACTCATGTGCACGAAATTCATGGAACACGAGGTATTGAAATGAAAAACACAGACGCGGACCCAAAATCGGGCGACACCATACTCTCCACGCTGCGAGGCAAGATAACGGCGACGATCCTGACCCTGCTGGCCTTGAATGCTGCGGGCCTCATCTGGATCGCCCTGACCGCAAGCTCCGCCATTCCGCCGCTGTCGTGGAGCGTGGCCGGGATCATCCTGCTCCTGACCGTGGGGATCGGAGCCGTCGCCCTGAAGGTTCTGCACCGTGAGGCGCAGCGGGGCATCGCCGACATAAACGCCGTGTTCCAGAACATCCAGGGCCAGGAAGCCGACCTGTCCTGCACCATGGCGGATCTGGACAACCCGGACCTGAAGCACATCTCGACCTGCTACAACAGCTTCCTGGAGAGCGTGCGGGAACTGGTGGAAAAAATCCGCAAGATGGGCATCGACATCGCCCTCGACAGCACCCGCATGGCCAAATCCGTGTTCGACACCAGAAACAAGACCGCCGCGCAGGGTTCCATCGCCGAAGAAGTCGCCGTGGCCAGCAACGAGGCCAACGAGGCCATCGCAGAAATTGCACAGAACACGCAGTATGTGGCCGAAAAGACCACCAGCAACCTGAACACCGCCCACAGATCGCACACCGAACTGCAGGACGTCACGGACAAGATCCACAAGATAAACACCATCGTCGAATCCTTCCGCAACACCGTGGACGATCTGGGCGCAAGCTCGGCCAACATCCTGAGCATCGTGACCATCATCAACGGCATCTCCGAACAGACCAATCTCTTGTCCCTGAACGCCACCATCGAGGCGGCCAGGGCCGGTGAACACGGCAAGGGTTTCGCAGTAGTCGCCGAGGAAGTTCGCGAACTATCGCGCAGGATCAAGCCCGCAACGGAAGAGATCTCCAACAATATCGGAGCAATGATCAAAATCGTCGAACGCACCCAGACCGAGACCGCGCAAATCCTGGATTATGCCAGGGACACCGATCAGGTCGTGACTGCGGCCACGGTCAATTTCGAACACATGATCGACGACTTTGAGACGGCCAACGACCAACTGATCAAAATCGCAGCCGCCATCGAGGAATTGTCGACCAACAACAACGACGTCACCGAGAAGGTCAACAACATCAATGCGCTCAGCCAGGAGATCGCCACGGACATGAACTCCTCGGCCACCTCGGTGGATGCCCTGAACTCCGTGACCGAGCGGATGCTCGAACTGGTGGCGCGCTTCAAGACAGGGGAAGGAAAATTCGACACGGTCATCGACACGGCAAAAGAGATCCGCGACGACTATCAGGTCCGGATTCAGGGCATGAAGGACCGGGGGATCAACGTGTTCGACACACAGTACAAGGCCGTGCCGAACACGTCGCCGCAGAAATACGTCACCGCCTTCAGCGACGTTTTCGTCAAGGAAATGCAGAGCGTCGTCGATGACGCGCAGAAAAGAATCCCGGGAACCATCTATTGCCTGGCCATCGATCACAAAGGCTATCTGCCCATCCATCACGGGGCCGTTTCCAAGGCCATGACCGGAGACCCCGTCAAGGATCTGCTCCAAAGCCGGCACCAGCGCATCTACCAGAGCAACCGCACAGAACAGCGCAGATGTTCCCACACCGACCCGCTCCTGCTGCAAACCTACATGCGCGACACAGGCGAAATTCTGAACGACCTGTCCATGCCCATATTTGTCGACGGCAAGCACTGGGGAGCCTTCATCATGGGCTTTGACCCGCGAGCCATGTTCAACGAAGCCTGAAAGACCCGTGCTCCATTTCGAAAAGGCCGGACCGCTCCGGCCTTTTCGTCTCCATGCAACGTAATCATCCGGCCAGACCTCTGCGCATCCGATCCGCGCACAAATCCAGAAAGCAGGCATGCACGCGGCCGTCCCCGGTCAATTCCGGGTGAAAGGCCGTGGCCATGAGATGGCCCTGACGCAAGGCCACCGGGGCATCTCCCCGGCGGGCCAGGACCTTAACGCATGGTCCCGTTTCAAGCACTCTCGGAGCGCGGATGAACACGCCGGGGTAGGGCCGGGAATCCGTCAGCCCGTCAACGCTCAAACCGGACACGAAGCTCTCCTGCTGGCGACCGTAGGCATTGCGCGCGACACCCATGTCCATCAGCCCCAGAAAGGGCGCTTCGCCCTCGACCCTGGCGGCCAGAAGAATGAGTCCCGCGCAGACGCCCCAGACCGGACGGCTTGCCCCGAAATCGCGCAAGGCGACGTCGAGCCCGGACTGTCCTGCCAGACGCCGCATGCTCGTGCTCTCTCCGCCAGGCAGGATGAGCCCGTCCAGACCCTCCAGTTGTGCGCAGGAGCGGACCAATTCGGCCCGCGTCCCAAGAGCCCCGAGCATTTCGACGTGCTCGGCGAAAGCACCCTGCAGGGCAAGGATGCCGATACGCATCACCAGCCCCGACCCGCGAACTGCTGCGCGGCGTCAAGGGACCGAACCGCGATGCCGGACATGGCCTCGCCAAGATTTTCGCTGACCTCGGCCAGAATGGACGGATCTTCGAAATGAGTCACCGCCTGCACGATGGCCCGCGCTCTCTTGGCCGGATCGCCGCTCTTGAAGATTCCCGACCCAACGAAAACACCGTCCATGCCAAGCTGCATCATCAGCGCGGCATCAGCCGGGGTGGCCACTCCGCCGGCCGCGAAATTGACCACCGGCATCCGGCCCAGCTCATGCACCTGACGCAAAAGCTCAAGGGGCGCGCCGATATTCTTGGCATGCGTGGCCAGTTCCTCAGGGAGCATGCCCTGCACCTGCCTGATCTGGCTCTGCACGGTCCGGGCATGGCGCACGGCCTCGACCACGTCCCCCGTGCCCGCCTCGCCCTTGGTGCGGATCATGGCCGCGCCCTCGGCAATGCGGCGCAGGGCCTCGCCCAGATTGCGGCACCCGCAGACAAACGGCACCTTGAAAGCGTTCTTGTCGATATGGAATTCCTCATCCGCCGGGGTCAGGACCTCGCTCTCGTCGATGTAATCCACGCCAACGGCTTCGAGGATGCGGGCCTCCATGAAATGGCCGATGCGGCACTTGGCCATGACCGGGATGGAGACGGCGGCCATGATCTCTCGGATCATGGCCGGGTCGGACATGCGGGCCACGCCGCCGCAGGCGCGGATGTCGGCGGGAACCCGCTCCAGAGCCATGACCGCGCAGGCCCCGGCCTCTTCGGCGATGCGGGCCTGTTCCGCGTTGATCACGTCCATGATCACCCCACCCTTGAACATCCGGGCCAGACCTGTATTGAGCAGCGCCTTGTCGTCATTGCAGTCACTTGATTTCATGCTGTCCTCCTGGTTGAGATTGGACAGTCGTTGAAACAGTCAGGCCGCAAAATGACAATAGTGGTTTATTGCGGAGAAAATATGGAGGATTTCTCCATATCAGGATTCGAGGGAGAGCAGATGGGAGCGCAAGCCGTCCCGGCGGTCCTTGAGCCCGAGCTTGCGGCGGAGATGATGGCGATGGGTGTCGATGGTGGAGGCTCCGACACCGAGACGAGCGGCGATTTCCTTGGTGCCGAGTCCCTCGCGGATCAATTCGGCGACCTGGATTTCGGCCGGGGTCAACCCCTGACAAACGGTGGACAGCCGATGACAAAAGGGCTCGGTCAATTCCTTGAGGCTCCGGCGAAGCTCATCGGCCAGCAAACGGGCCTCTTCTCCGACGCAAAGCCCCTGCAGGCGATCCAGGGTCGGGGAGATGCGGCGGCGGACATTGGCCAGCACGACCTGTTCAAGATCTTCGCGATCCTCTTCGCGCTGACGCAAAAGGACCTTGAGCGCCGTGTTCATCTCAGCCAGGCGCTCGGTCTGGGCCAGAAGCTCTGCGGTGCGCTCCCGAACCCTTTCCTCCAGCACCTCGCTGTGCCGGGCCCGCAACGCCTCCTCTTCCTTGCGCCCGCTGATCTCGGCCAGGGTGCCTACGTAGCCCAGCAGATTCCCGTCCGGGGCGTGAACCGGCCGGGTCTGTTCCTCCACCCAGCCCACTCGGCCATCCGGGCGGGAATACCTGTACTCGGAACGAAAAAGCGGCTCGCCTCGGGTCACGGCTCCAGCCCGCTCGCTCAAAAGCCTCGGCAGATCCTGCGGATGAACGGTCCTGGCCCAGCCGTCCCCCAGGGCGTCCCTCTCGGACAGCCCCATCATCTCGCAAAAGGTCCTGTTCACGAAAACGCACTTGTCCTCGGCATCGTCAAAAAAAATCCCCAGGGGCGAGCCATCGACCAGAACCCGCAAGCGACCCTGCAGGATCGCAAGTTCGGCTTCAAGATCGTGCCGGGATTTTTTTGAATCGGTTGTCATGGAAAAAGCAGATAAAGGCTCATGGCGGTTATGGGAATACCTCTTTTTGCAGGTCCGCGCCCGGGACAGCCCCGCCAAAACAAACCGGCCCTTGATCCTGGCCCGTGCACGGCGTACGTACCTGTGAACGCACCCATACTGGAGTTTGCCATGAAAAAATTGATCCTTGTTTGCGCTCTTTTGCTGGGCATCCTGCCTGCCACCGAGTCCACGGCCGGACCGTGGACCGCCCTTGAACCCGTCCGCCTCCTGGCCTCGGACACCTCGGCGACCCTGCCGGTGGGTGAAAAGCTGGGCAAGATCGACAACCTGCGTTTCAGGATCGACGGCGCCACAGTCATGTTCGAGAGCCTGACCCTCATCCCGGTTGAAGGCGAGCCCATCGAACTTCGCGCCCCCGTGCAACTCAAATCCGGAGAATCCTCGGGGCTGATCAACATTCCGGGAATGGCCACGGTCATCGACAAACTAAGGCTTGTGTACCGCATCACCGACGGCAAGCCCGCCACGATGACCCTGCGGGTCAAGCAGGACTGAACGGCAGGACGCAGGGCAAGCGCCGCGAAATCCGCGCACGAAGCTCGGGCACCCGAAAATCCGGGGGCACGCGCAGGAAGCCGGACGCGGCAACGCACAGGTCCAAGCAAAGAATTGCGGTTTGCGGAATCAATGGATAGGGCCAGCGGAACAAATGCCCGCGACAATGGCGTTGACGGGCTCAATTCTGTTGCGTGGAGGCGCGGTTATGCTCATGGAAGACGAGGAAATCCTCTTTTCGGACATCAAACTTGACCCGGACACGTTTTATTTCCTGTATATCGGCGAAATAAAAACGGACTGCCTGAACCAATTCTTCAAGGAGACTCTCTCCAAGATTCACGGTCAGTCTTTCGACTTCATTTCCATCCTGCCGGATGTGCTCGAATCCTACCCGCACAAGAACACCATGGTCATAAACCCCATGGCCAGGGAGCTTTTTCGGGCCAAGGGCCGCAAGGTCAGCTTCCGCATCCCGCCACGGACCTTTGCCTCCCTGGTCTCCGCATCGGACACGGTCAATGAACTCATCCGCCAGCTTCTGGACAAGCAGGGGCATGTCTTCATCCACGTCTTCGAATCCGTACCCGAGCTGACCCTGGCGCTCATTCCCGGCGTGCGCATCCTCGGGCCCAGCGGCCACATCGCCAACATCTGGAACAACAAACTCTACCAGCTCCAACGCCTCAAAAACGTCGCCCCGCTGATCAACTACCGTGTCTGCCAGGATGCGCAGGACATGATGGAAGCGGCCCGGGAGCTCTGGGAGGAGTGGCCGGACGGCATATTTGTCAGCCAGCCCTATTCGGCGGCCGGAGTGAACAGCTTTGTCGCCCGTTCGCAGGAAGAGATCGAGACCAAGACCGCGCATCTGCGGGGCAAGTTCTTCATCAGCCGCTACATCCCGCATGTGGCCGACCCCACGGTTTTGGGGATCGTGGCCAACGCCCAGGACGTGTTCATCGCGGCCACCGCCGACCAGGAAATATACGACGGCAACAAGTTTCGCGGATCGACCTTCCCTTCCGAGCAACCCGAAGCCACGCAGCAGGAACTGCGCGAGATCACGCGCAGGATCGGCCAGGTCATGGGGCGCGGCGGCTATCGCGGCATCTTCGGGTGCGACTACATCGTCGACGACCAGGGCCGGATCTTCTTCGTGGAGGTCAACGCCCGCAAGCAGGGCACGACCATGGAGATGTGCTGCACCCTTGAGAACGCCCTGCCGCCCGAAACTCCAGGCCTGCTGGAACTGGAATATCACGCCGTGATGTTCGACCGCTTCCCGGACAACAAGATGGAGATCAAGGAAGCGCTGAAGGGAATCTGCTGGCGAACCTACAACTTCAAGCTCGAACACGAGGCCGAAACCGAGCACATCGTCCCCGTGGACGAGGACGAGCGGACCCTCTTTCGACAGATCGTGAGCAACGGCCAGGAGCACGGCGTGATCGTGGTCGAACACGTCGGCGGCAAGCAGGCCGTCATGCCCGGCACGTTTCTGGGCAGGGTCGTGGCCGTAGCCCGGGACCGCTGCCTGCTCGATGAAGACATTCGCCTGGGCATCGAGCAACTGAACGGCTCCATCCGCAAACACTCACAAACACAGGAATCAAGCGAGGATGACAAGTAATGAGCATCAATGCCCTGGACACGTTTACGACGGATCTCTTTGAAAAACTGTTCACCGTGAAGAATGACGCCGCGCCATCGGATGAAGCGCGTCAGACCATTGCCGAACTTTTCAGGCAGGCCGAGGCCGAAACGCTGACCGGCCCCATCGTCGCCCTTTTCGCCGCGCTGGAAAAATTCCACGACGACCGGGGCTGGACTCCAGAGCAGCTGGGCATGACACGAGACGGCCTCGCGGCCCTGGCCGTGAAGCATGAACAGATCGACGAACACAGGGTCACCGTGGGTGGCCGCGTCGGCAAGGCCCTGGCCATCGTCGATGCCGCCCAGGAGCGGGTCGCCGAATATCTGGACCGGCACCCCCGGGAAGCCCCGAGCGGTATCGAGGTCTGGGACCGGATGCTTGAGAACCAGGCGCGCATCAAAAAAGTCCTGGGCATGAGCGAGGACGACTGGAACTCCTATTCCGGCCAGCTTCGGCATGCCATCGAGTCCGTCGAGACCCTGTCCAAGGTGATCGACCTGCCCGCCAAGGCCGTGCAGGACGTGCTGCGGGTCACCAAGACCTACCGCATGCGCCTCACCCCATATTACGCGAGCCTGATCCTGCCGGGCCAGGTCAACGACCCGGTCCTTTTGCAGTCCGTGCCTACCGGAGAGATGATCGACAACGCCGGCGTCGAGATCCCTCCCGTGGCTGCGGACCATTCCCCGGCCCGGCTCATCGACCAGTTTTACCCCAGAGTGGTGACCATCAAGGCCACCAACATGTGCGCCATGTACTGCACCCATTGCCTGCGCATCGCCCACATCGGCGCCAAGGACCGCCTCTACGGCAAGGAAGCCTACGGCGAGGCGCTTCAGTACATCCGCGCCAACCCCGAAATCCGTGATGTGCTCGTGACCGGCGGCGACAGTCTGGTCCTGCCCAACAGCATGCTCAAATGGCTCCTGGGCGAACTCGACGCCATCGATCATGTGCGCATGAAGCGGCTCGGCACGCGCATCCCCGTAACCACCCCCCAGCGCATCGACGACGAACTTCTGGATATCCTGGAGGCCAGCAGCGACAGAAAACCCCTGCGTGTGGTCACGCAGATCAACACCGCCCAGGAGATCACACCGGTCTCGAAGGCCGCCTTCCAGGCCATCTCCAAACGCGTGGCGGCGGTCATGAATCAGGCCGTGCTCCTGAAAGGCATCAACGACTCCAGCGTCAAGATGTGGAAACTGTGCGAGACCATCCAGGAAGCCTATGTCCGCCCCTACTATGTCTTCAACTGCAGCTACCGCAACCCGCAGTTCATGCATTTGCGAGTGCCCGTGGCCGTCGGGCAGGGCATCATCGAGAGCATGTACGGCAACATCTCCGGTGACGCCATCCCACGCTACATCGCCACAGCCGGGGGCAAGATCCCATTGCACCGCACCAACGTGCTCGAACACGCGCAAGGCCACGTGAAGATGCAAAAACCCTGGAGCGGCGAGCAGGTCATGTACCCAGATCCCGATCCGCAAGAATACGCCCGCCGGGACTTCGGTTTCGCCAAGTACGAAAAATGATCCCGGCCATGCACGACAAAATCCAGTCATATCTCGCCCCCCGCCGCAGGGATGCCCTTGATCTGCTGCGGCGGCTGGTCGAGATCCAGAGCGGCAGCCGCAACAAGCCGGGCCTTGACCGCATGGCGGGGGAAATGGCCACGGTCCTTGGCGAGGTCTTGCCCGACGTGCGCACCCTGCCCTTCACGGAGCACGGCAACATGGTCCAGGCCATGACCGCTCCGGCCGCGAAGGGACGCAAGGGGATCGTGCTGGTCGGGCACATGGATACGGTCTTCCCCGCCGACACGGCCTTCACCGCGTTTCGCGAGGAAGGCGACCGCTGCCACGGCCCGGGCGTCTATGACATGAAAGGCGGCCTCGTGGTTGCGGTCTATGCACTGAAAGCCCTGGCGCACCTGGGCCTTCTGGACGAAATCCCGATCACCATGCTGTGCAATTCCGACGAAGAGATAGGCTCTCCCGCTTCCCGCCCCTGGATTGAAAAAGAGGCGCAAGGCGCCCTGGCTGCCCTGGTCTTCGAAGGTGGCGGAGCGGACAGAAATGTGGTCACCGGCCGCAAGGGTCGACTCGGGATGCTTCTGACCGTGCAGGGGCAGGCCGGACATGCGGCCAAGGGCGGTGCAAAGGCCAGCGCCATCCTGGAACTGGCGCACATGGTCATCGCCCTTGAAGGACTGAATGACGGCCGGGACATCACCCTAAACGTCGGCCTGATCGAGGGCGGAATCGGACCCAACACCGTGCCCGAACTGGCCACGGCGGCCCTCGATGCCCGGTTCCTGAACCCGCAGAGCAGGCAGCGGCTTGAAAAGGACTTGGACCGGATTGTCTCAAGGACCACCATTCCCGGAACCGTGGCCACCCTGATCAAGCAGTCCGGACGACCGGCCATGCCCCAGTCGGAAGGGAACCGGCGGCTTTACGCCATGGCTCGCGAGCAGGCGCAAATTCTGGGTTACGACTTGCCCGAGGAACTGCGCTCGGGCGTGTCCGACGCCAACTTCATCGCCGGCCTGGACGTGCCGGTGCTCGACGGGCTGGGACCCGTTGGCGACCTGGACCACAGCGATCTGGAGTATATTCTCAAAGACACGTTGTCCGAAAGAGCGGCGCTGACGGCGGCAACCATCGCAGCAATCTGGAATCATGCAACAAGCGCATGATTTTTCCAACCTCTCGCAATTTGACAGGATGAATGATCTTCAGCATAGAAGATCAACAACGTAGTGGATTTTTTATCCTTGATTCACAACAATTCATCGATGGAGGTGCTTATGGTTGGAAGAAAATGGCTGGTCGCCCTTGTGGTCGTACTCGGAATGGCGGTAACGGCGCCCCAGGCAATGGCCAAGCAGGACATTCTCTTCGGCGGAGCGTCGATCACCGGCGTCTACTACCAGGTCGCATTGCAGCTCAGCAACATGATGAACAAGCATGCAGCCGACAAGTACAACTACATTGGTCGCCCCACCGGCGGCTCGGTTTTCAACATCAATGCCATTGACCGTGGCGCGTTTGACTTCGCCGTGGCCCAGTCCGACCGCAACTGGCAGGGCTTCAACGGCGCCGCTGACTGGGAAGGAAAGCCCGTCAAGGGTCTGCGTAGCGTGTTCAGCATGCATCCCGAGACCGTTCTGCTGGTCACCCGCAAGGACACCGGCATCAAGACCGTCATGGACATGAAGGGCAAGCGGATCAACATCGGCAACCCCGGCTCCGGCCAGCGCGGCAATGCCGAAGACGTCCTGCGCATCTACGGCCTGGACTTCAACAAGGATTTCAGCGCCGAGGCACTGCAGCAGGCTGAAGCCTCCCGCGCCCTGGTCGACCAGAAGGTCGACGCCTTCTTCTTCACCGTCGGCAACCCCAGCGCCGCTGTCGAAGAGCCTGCCCAGTCCGTCGAACTTGACATCGTCCCCATCAATTCGGACGGCATCAAGGACTTCGTAGCCAAGCATCCCTATTACATCATGACCAAGATCCCGGCCGGCACCTACAAGGGTGTGGACAAGGACGTCGAGACCTACGCCGTGACCGCGACCGTCATCTCCAATGACTCCGTGTCCGAAGAAGTGGTCTACGACATGGTCAAGACCGTTTTCGAGAACCTGGACGAACTCAAAGCCTCCCACGCCGCTTTCCGCAACCTGAATCCCAAGGAAATGCTGCAGGGCCTCTCCGCCCCGCTGCATCCCGGTGCGATCAAGTACTACAAGGAAAAAGGTTGGATGTAGCCTCATCCTGACAAGGGGGCCACGCGGCCCCTTTGTCTGTTTGAAAGGCCCGCATTTTTCTTCCGCCTCACTTCTCTGACGCAAGGACACTGTCATGGCAGAACACGAAACACCCAAACAAGACAACGTCGCCCCCGGCCAGGAGTCTTCCGCCAGCATGAAGAAAGCTGCCGAAGACCTCGTGGCCATGGTCGAAGCAGGGGCGCGGGAACCCTCTAATTTCTTCGCGTCTGGAGCGATCACGCTACTGTGCCTGTGCTGGTCCGCCTTCCAGCTCTTCCTGGCCTACCAGCCCCTGAATTCACACATCGCCCGGGCCTGGCATCTGGCGTTTGCAGTGTGTCTGGCCTTTCTGGCCTATCCTGCCTACAAGCAGCACACTCCGCCCATGTGGGTCAACTGGACCCGGAAGGTCCTCCCGAATTTCGCCAGGCGCTCCATACGCACCTTCATTCCCTACTACGACATGATCCTTGCGGCGCTGGCCACGTCAGGCGCGCTCTACATCTGGTGGGACTACGACCAACTCATCAACCGGCAGGGCCTGCCCAACACCTTGGACATCTGGATGGGCATCATCCTGATCGTGCTGTTGCTTGAAGCCGCCCGACGCTCCCTTGGTCCGGCGCTGACCATACTGGGCTCGGTCTTTCTGGCCTACACGGTCTTTGGGCCCTATTTGCCCGAGGTGCTGCGTCATCGCGGCGTGCCGCTCGATTTCATCATCAGCGACATGTACCTGACCACCACCGGCATTTTCGGAGTACCGCTTGGCGTATCCACGGATTTCGTCTTCCTCTTCGTCCTTTTTGGCGCACTGCTCGACCGCGCGGGCGGCGGAAAATATTTCATCGACGTAGCCTTCTCGGCGCTCGGCACCTTTCGCGGCGGCCCGGCCAAGGCCGCGGTCCTGGCTTCGGGCCTGACCGGGCTGGTCTCGGGCTCTTCCATTGCCAACACCGTGACCACCGGCACCTTCACCATCCCGCTGATGAAGAAGGTGGGCTTTCCGGCATACAAGGCCGCGGCCGTGGAGGTCGCGGCGTCCACCAACGGCCAGCTCATGCCTCCGGTCATGGGCGCGGCGGCCTTCATCATGGCGGAGATAATAGGCATTCCATATCTGGATGTCGTCCGGGCCGCTTTCCTGCCCGCGATCATCTCCTACCTCGCCCTGTTCTGGGTCGTACATGTCGAGTCCATGAAACTGGGCATCAAGGCCATTCCCCGTTCCCAACTCCCGCCGTTCTTCAAGACCCTGCTGCGCGGCTGTCACTTCATCGTTCCGCTGGCTGTGCTGATCTTTTTCCTGGTCGTCGTGCGCCGCTCGCCCGTGACCTCGGCGCTCCTGGCCATCGAGAGCCTGGCCGTGATCATGCTGGTGCAGCGTCCGATCATCGCCTACCTGACCATGTGCGCTCATCGCCGCGCCGGAACCCTCGACCCGAATGTGGACACCAGGCACTTCATGGCCGTGGCTTTCCGCCAGGGCCTTGTCGACATCTGGAACGGCCTGATCATGGGCGCGCGCAACATGATCTCCGTGGGCGTGGCCACCGCCACGGCCGGAATCATCGTCGGAGTGGTGACCATCACCGGCCTTGTCGGCCGTTTCATCACCCTCATCGACACCATCTCCATGGGCAACGTGGTCCTGATGCTCATCTTCACGGCCATTACCAGCCTGATCCTGGGCATGGGCATGCCGACCACGGCCAATTACATCATCATGGCCACCCTGACCGCACCGGTCATCGTGCAGCTCGGCGCCGACGCCGGGCTTGTATTCCCCATCATCGCGGCCCATCTGTTCGTCTTCTATTTCGGCATTCTCGCCGACGACACTCCGCCGGTGGGACTTGCAGCCTATGCGGGGGCGGCCATTGCGCGCTCCGACCCAATTAAAACCGGTGTGCAGGGTTTCGCCTACGACCTGCGCACCGCGATTCTGCCGTTCATTTTTCTCTTCAACACGGACCTCTTGATGATTTCCGGCGTGACCGCCACCGGAGACATCATCTGGCTCGACGACTACCTGCACATCGCGTGGATCTTCTTTTCCGGAATGATCGCCATGTTCGCTTTCGCCTCGGCGATCCAGGGCTGGCTGGTCAAAAGCTGCAACTGGGGGGAACGCCTTCTGCTGCTGACGATATGCGCCACGACATTCCGCCCAGGGGTATTTGCACCCTACCTACCTTTCGACAGGCTAGGCATGCAAATTTTGGGAGTCAGCGTTTTCTTTCTCCTTGCAGCATGGCAAATGACGCTTAAAAAGACCAAGAAAAAGAGAAAAGTCACCACATAAAAAAGGCGAGGCACTGCATGTACAAACGCATTCTTGTCCCCATTGATTTGCAGGAACCCGACGATCGCGCCCGCTGTATGGGCCTGGAAAGATCGATTGAACTTTGCCGGCTATACAAGGCTCAATTGTACATACTGACAGTAGTTCCAGACATGGGAATGCCCATTGTAGCCAACTACTTTCCACCGGACGCAGGCGACAAGATTGTCGGCGAGGCCGAGGAAATGCTGCATGAGATGGTCGGCGTCTACATTCCTGACGACATCGATGCTAACTATCTTGTCGCACAAGGATCCATCTATAGAAGAATCCTGCGCATGGCAGAGAAGATTAACGCGGACCTCATCGTGATGCCTGCGCATCGTCTCAAACTACAGGACTATCTTCTTGGCACAAATACGGCAAAGGTCGTCCGGCATGCGCAGTGCTCGGTGCTGGTGGTGCGTTACGACTCCGAAGAATCCTGCGCGATCTTCGATCAGTCGGCCGACCAGGAAGACGAGGACTAAACGCGTTCGGCCTGCTTTTCACCCGCGCCCCGAATGATCACGCAGTCCGTGACGGCTGGCGGGCGGCCTCCCTTTTTCGGGAAGCTGCCCGCCAGTCGTCCGGACTTTTTTCTTTTTCCGGCCCCGGATCGTGACGACCAGGTATCGGGCAGGCATCGGACAGACCGCAGCCTCGCAAATACGGACCTGTTTGCGTGCGAACGGGCCGAACCCTGCTCAACGCCCTTTACATCCTGCCCCGCTCCCTTCAGAATGATGTTTTTTGAAGGAATCCCATGAACCACTCAGTCATAGTCATCGGCGGAGGGCCCGCCGGTCTTCTGGCCTCTGCCACCGCCGCCGCCAAAGGCGCCACGGTCACCTTGCTCGAACGCATGGATCGCCCGGGTCGTAAGCTTCGGATCTGCGGCAAGGGACGCGGCAATATCGGCAACACCGCGCCTTTAAATGAGTTCCTGACTCATTTCGGCAAGAATTTTCGCTTCCTGCGCCCGGCCCTGTCCCATTTCTTCACCACCGACACCGTCGAACTTCTGAACGACCTTGGCGTCCCGACCAAGGAAGAGCGCGGCGGACGCCTTTTCCCGACCAGCGACAGCGCGCAGGATCTGGTGGACGCCTTTGTGCGCAACGCCAGGACAAAGGGCGTCACCATCCGCACCGGCTGCCGGGTTCGAAGCATCACGCGCAAGGACGGACGGTTCGAGGTCTCCTTTGGCACTCAAACTCTCACGGCGGACAGGATCATCCTGACCACCGGGGGCGCCTCATACCCCGCGACCGGCTCCACCGGCGACGGCTACGAGCTGGCCAAAAGCCTGGGACACGCCATCGTGCCCATCGCTCCGGCCCTTGTCCCGCTGATCACAGCCGGGGATACCGCCGCAAAGTTGCAGGGGTTGTCGCTCAAGAACGTGCGCGTTGAATTGCGCGTTGACGGCAAGAAGGCCGGAGAAGACATGGGCGAGATGCTCTTCACCCACTTCGGGCTATCCGGCCCCCTCATCCTGACCTTGAGCAAGGCTGCCGTGCGCGCGGTGGACCAGGGCAAAAAGACCGAGATCCTCATCGATCTGAAACCCGCCCTGGACACGGCCAAGCTGGACGCCCGCCTTCTGCGCGACCTGGCGGAGCATGGCAAAATGCACCTGGAAAACCTGTTGCGCGGCCTCATGCCACCCAAGCTCATCCCGGTCTGCCTCGAACAGACACGCCTGGCCGGAGACAAGGCCGCCCACCAGATATCCTCCGAGGAACGCAAGCGCCTGCGCCTGTGGCTCAAGGAACTGCGCTTCACCGTCAGCGGCTACCGCCCCATGCGCGAGGCCATCATCACCTCCGGCGGCGTGGATCTGTCCGAGGTCAACCCCAAGACCATGCAATCGAAAGTCTGCCCGGGGCTTTTTCTGGCCGGGGAAGTGCTGGACATGGACGCCGACACGGGCGGCTTCAACCTGCAGGCGGCCATGTCCACGGGTTACCTGGCGGGGCTGAGCGCCTCCGACGCTCCATGACCGCGCAAGCACGTGAGGATTGCATGACCGCTTGGTTGACATTCCGATGATCCACGACCCCGCCCTTGCACGCACACGGGGGTTGCGCTAGACGTTTGATGGGACTTTGCTTTCCAAGGAGTTTTTCATGACCGACTTCAAGATTCCGGCTCCAGGCGAACCGGCTCCGGCTTTTTGCCTCGACGGTGCGTCACGATCCGGGGTCAGTCTGGAGGACTACCAAGGGCGCTGGGTGGTCCTCTATTTCTACCCCAAGGACAACACCCCCGGCTGCACCGTGGAAGCGCAGGAGTTTTCCGCCCTGAAGGACCAGTTCACGGAACTGAATGCCGTGATTCTCGGATTGAGCCCTGACTCCATCAAATCCCATCAGAACTTCACGGGCAAGCATGCCCTGCAAGTGGAACTCTTGAGCGATCCCGAACATGAAATTCTCAAACAATTCGGGGCTTGGCGGCTCAAGAAGAACTACGGCAGGGAATACATGGGCGTGGCGCGTTCGACATTTCTCATCGATCCCTCCGGAGTGATCCGCCGCACCTGGCCCACTGTGAAAGCTTCCGGGCACGCGGCCGAAGTGCTGGCCGCCTTGAAAGCGCTGGTCTGAACCAAAAGCCATGCCGCGCGGACAAAACACCCTACTGACGGAGCTCAAAAGCCTCGTCTCCGCCATCGAGACCAGCGCGCGTGCAGGCAAATCGGTCGCGCTCAAAGCCCATCTCAAGGAACTTGTCGCATGGGCCAGGCAACTCATCCTGCGCGTGCCCCTGGCCTCGTCCGCGCAGGCGCAGGAAGTCGAAGGCCTGAAGCGCAGGCTACGCGCCTCGAAAACCAGCTTCGATTCCATGATCTCGGCCTACAAGGCCATCCTGGACGCTTTTGAAACCTTTCGTGGAACCGTCGACCTCGTCCAGCAAACCAAACGCCTGGAAGAACTCCCCGCGACGCTGGACAGCATCCGTGAGTTGCGGAAACTGCATACCTTGCACGTCGTCCTGGATCATGATCTTTTCGAACGACGCATTCCAAAAGGAGTGGGCCGAGCTTCGGCAGCCACCATTCGCGAACGCCTGAAACAATTCTCACCCAGCCCGCACGCTCCGAGGCTCTTTCTCGGCGAGGTCGGGCAAATCGAAAAGCCCGGCTTTTTCCTCGGTCTGGAACAGGACCCTCCCACCGGGTCATGCTTCATCTTCGCCCTTGGCCACAAATACGTGCACTCCAAGATCATCGGGGTGGTGGCGGCATACGATCCCGAACCAACGCGCTACGCTCCAGAAAAGGCCACCGATTTTCTGAGCCATTTCTGCGATATCCTGGCGTGCACCCTGATCACCGCCCTGGAGCACGCCCAGCTCGAGGAATTGACCGTGCGTGACGCCCTGACCGGAGTGAACAACCGCACTTACCTGGAGCGCCATGCCGGACGCATCCTCGATTTCGCGGCGCGCAAAAAACTCCCCGTGCACCTGCTTTTCATCGATCTGAACGGGTTCAAGGCGGTCAACGACACCCTTGGACATGAGGCGGGGGATGTCATACTGGTGGAGGTGGCCAGATCCATCAAGGCCATGATCCGCAAGTACGACATCTTCGTGCGCCTCGGCGGAGACGAATTCGTCATCCTGCTCCCGGGCACGGACGAGGACATGACCCGAACGTTCGTGGCACGCCTGCGCCGGACCCTGACCGACATCGACGTCAGCCGGGTCTGCTCCCTGGACACGAATCTGCGAATTTCCGCCTCTGTCGGCGCGGCACTCCACCAGCCTCCCCAGAGCCTGGAAAGCCTCATCAAGGCCGCCGACCTGCACATGTACGAGGACAAAACGCTTTCAAAAGACGGTCCGGTCGACAGGCATCACGCCTCCATAGCAAATAACAGCCACTCTCCCGGCAAGGACCGCGCAATACCATGATTGAATTCGACATCCCAGGTTTCGGACAACGCACCCTGCACCACCTGGTCCTGGACTACAACGGAACCCTGGCCCTTGACGGACGCGTCCAGCCCGGCGTCTTTTCGCGCCTGAGCCAGCTCAAGAATCAGCTGCAAATCCACATTCTCACCGCAGACACATACGGCACCGTACGCTCGACCTTCGGGCAGACGGACTACACGGTGCACGTCCTTCCCGCCGGCAACGAATGTGCGGCCAAGGCCGAATACGTGCGCGAACTTGAGGCCCTGTCCTGCGTTTGTCTCGGCAATGGCAACAACGACGCCGTCATGCTCGCGGAGGCCGGGCTATCCATGGCCGTGCTGCAGCCCGAAGGGGTCGCCAGGGCCGCCCTCACCGCGGCTCACATCCTGGTCCCCGGCATCGATGCCGGCCTTGACCTTCTGCTGCACCCCACACGCCTCAAAGCCACCCTGCGCGCCTGACGTACGCGTCCACAATACGTACTCAAAAGATTTCTCAATCACATACTATTAATAATCTTTCTTGATTTACCTACTCCAAATAAGTAGAAAATGTACTACGTAAATCGTAATACAAAATCTCGAGAGAGGAAGGCGCATGATCAACACCCAGTCCATCAAATTCACCACCAAGCTGTTTACCGGAATCCTGTCCATCCTGATTTTGTCAATGATATCGGTAATCGCGGTCACCAACGTTCTCGTCAGGGACGGACTGGAAAGCCTCGGCAGGGATGCGCTGGAGAACGTCAACAACTCCGTCTTCATCTCGCTTGAAACCCAGAATTCACTTTTGCTCGAAAAACTCGCCGGCGACATGACCATCCTGGAGGGAGAGCTGGACCGCTACGGCTCCTTTGACCTGGACCCAAGCTACATGCTGGACCGTTCCATCACCAACCAAGTATCAAAAGAGGTCAAGCAGGTCAGCATCCCGAGGCTTATGCTCGGCGGAACCGTCATGAACGGCAACACGGGCATCGTGGACAAGATCCAGTTCATGACCAGCGGTGTGGCCACCATCTTTCAGGTGCTCGACGACAAACTGCTGCGGGTATCCACCAACGTGCGCATCAACGAAACGGACCGTGCGGTGGACACCTACATCCCCGCCGACAGCCTCGTATACAAGACCGTCATGAGTGGCGAGACCTACAACGGCCGCGCTTTTGTGGTCAACGACTGGTACGTGACCTCATACAAGCCCGTGTACAACGCCGACGACAAGATCGTGGCGGTCCTCTTCGTGGGACGCAAGATACTGACCCCGCAGCTGCGCGAAATGCTGACCACCATCAAGGCGGGCGGTGTCGGCTACTTTTTCGTGTACAATTCCAAAGGCGAGGTGCTGGTCCATCCCACCCTCGAAGGACAAAACATTTTTGAGGTGCCCGGCATCGGGGATTTCTTTCGCGAACACAAGAACGGCTTCCTCGACTATGAGTGGAACGGAGAGCACAAAATCACCTTCACTCACCACTTCGAACCCTGGGACTGGCATGTCGCCGTCGGCCTGACCGATGACCAGATGGTTCGCGGGCTGGACACGGAAATCATCACCGATTGCATCTACGTCGGCCTGGCCGTCATGCTCCTCGGCGTATTCGTCGCCGTGCTGCTTATCCGCGGCATCGCCAAGCCCCTGAACCAACTCGCGGCCAAGAGCCTGCAGGTGGCCGATGGCGACTACACCATCGCTTTCGCACACCCGGCCAAGGACGCCATCGGGCATCTGTCCGACGCCTTGAACACCATGGTCGGCCGCACCAAGGAAATGCTCGGCGAAATCAACACCGCCACCCAATCCCTGGCCACCGCGTCCACGCAACTGTCGAGCATATCTTCCCAGATGACCGAAGGCTCGGCCCAGACCGCTAGCATGGCCAACACGGTCAGCAACTCGGCCGAGGAAGTCAGCGGCAACATGAACTCCGTCTCGGCGGCCATGGAACAGGCCTCCATGAACATGACCACCGTGGCCACGGCGGCTGAAGAAATGTCCGCTACCATCCACGAGATCGCCCAGAACTCCGAACGGGCCAAGAACACGACCGCAAGCGCAGTGTCCAAGGCCCAGGCCGCATCGGGCCGGGTCGATGAACTGGGCTCGGCCGCCAAGGAAATCAGCGCCGTGACCGCGACCATCACCGCCATCTCCTCTCAGACCAACCTGCTGGCCTTGAACGCCACCATCGAAGCTGCACGGGCAGGCGAGGCCGGACGAGGTTTTGCCGTGGTGGCCAACGAGATCAAGGAACTCGCGCAACAGACCGCCAAGGCCACCGAGGACATCCGCGAGAGGATCACGGGCATTCAGTCCGTGACCACCCAGACGGTGGGCGACATCTCCGACATCACCGGGGTCATCGCCGAGATGAACGAAATCGTGGGCACCATAGCCGCTGCGGTCGAGGAGCAATCCGTGACCACCCGCGACATTGCCGAAAACGTCGGGCAGGCGTCCATGGGCATCACCGAAATCAACTCCAACGTGTCCACCAGCTCGTCCATGACCCACTCCATCAGCTCCGACATCGAAAAGGTGCGCTCGGCCTCTAACGAGATGACCGCGAGCAGCCAAACCGTGCAGCAGAGCGCGATGGAGCTCTCCGAACTTGCCGAACGCCTGCGGGATCAGGTTTCACGATTCAAGATCTAGGCCCGGCCAATGGGTGGAAAAAAAGGCCGCATGCGGCCTTTTTTTCCGTCTGCAAACAGTTTTATCCAGCCAGGACTCAAACATAGCGGCCCGGAAAAACAAACGATTTCAAAAATTGTCACGTTATTTCGGGTTGAAATCAAAAAAGTGTTTGACAAAGCCCAAGCCTCTACCTAGAAGCGTTTTCTCGTGTCGGGATGTAGCGCAGCCTGGTAGCGCACTTGAATGGGGTTCAAGGGGCCGGAGGTTCAAATCCTCTCATCCCGACCACACGAAATGCCCACATAGCTCAGTCGGTAGAGTGCGTCCTTGGTAAGGACGAGGTCAGCAGTTCAATCCTGCTTGTGGGCTCCAGATTATAAGCCGGTCTTAGGACTGGCTTTTTTTTGTTGCGTGATATCCATCTTTTTCACAAAGTTCTTTTTTGGCCGCTTCGCTGCTAGATCTTCGCGGTCAAACAAAAACCTTTCCACCGCGAGGAATACATGCACGTAGGCTCCTACACCTTTCAGGAATTCAAGGACAAAGCCGCCGAATTTCACGGCTATCCCGCCCCCGGCCTCTTGATAGGCGGCTACATGGTCGAGATGGCCAAGGCCGCGCTGCCGCCGAACATACTTTTCGAGGCCGTGGTCGAGAGCAAAAAATGCCTGCCCGACGCGGTGCAGCTCCTGACGCTGTGCAGCATCGGCAACGGCTGGATGAAAATCGTCAACCTTGGCCGCTATGCCGTCTCCCTTTTCGACAAGTACACGGGCGTCGGCGTGCGCGTCAGCGTCGATCTGGACAAACTCAAGGACTGGCCGCAGATCGAAGGCTGGTTCTTGAAGCTCGTGCCCAAGAAGGACCAGAACACCGAAGAGCTGTTCCGGGAAATCGAGGCCGCCGGAGACACCATCCTGCGCCTGGAAAAAGTCACGGTGCAGCAAAGGCTCCTGGGGCACAGCCACATGACCCGCATCGACAGTTGCCCGGTCTGCCGTGAAGCCTATCCGGTCAGCGACGGAGCCATCTGCCGAGGCTGCCAGGGCGAGGCCCCCTACGAACATTCGCGCGCAGTTGAAGCCGAGGAATGCATGCCGACCCGCGTACCCGTGGCCGAGGCTGTCGGCCGCAAGGCCCTGCACGACATGACCCGCATCGAACCCGGCCAGAGCAAGGGCGCGGAATTCCTGGCCGGACAGACCATCACCGCCGGCGATGTCTGCCGGTTGCAGCAGATGGGCCGCAACAGCGTCTACGTACAGGACGAAAACCTGCCCGAAGGCGAATTCGTGCACGAAAACGACGCGGCGATCAGCTTTGCCGCCCGCATGGCGGGCCCCGGCATCGCGTGCACGCCCGAGCCCCGCGAAGGCAAGATCGACTTTCATGCGGCCTGTTCCGGCCTCCTGCAGGTCAACCTTGAAGCACTGGAGCGTTTCAACCTGACCCCCAACGTCATGTGCGCCACGCGCCAGCACTGCGCCCTGGTCGAAGAAGGCCGCTTGGTGGGCGGCACCCGCGCCATCCCGCTCTTTCTCAGCCGCGAGAACTTCAGTCGCGCTCTGACCGCGCTCGGCGACGAGCCGATCATGTCCATCGCCCCGCTGCGCCAGGCCAAGATCGGCGTGCTGGTCACGGGTACTGAGGTTTTTCAGGGACTGATCGAGGACAGGTTTGCGCCCATCATCCGCGCCAAGGCCGAAGCGCTGGGGTCCACGGTCGTTGGCGAGGTCGTTGCTCCGGACGACCGGGCGGCCATCGCCGACGGCGTGAAGCAACTGCTGGAAAGTGGCGCCGATCTGATCGTGACCACGGCCGGGCTCTCCGTTGACCCCGATGACGTGACCCGCAAGGGCCTGGAGGACGCCGGAATGACCGACGCCCTGCACGGCGCGCCGATCCTGCCCGGAGCCATGACGCTCATCGGCCGCATCGGAAGCGTACAGGTCATGGGCGTGCCCGCCTGCGCCCTCTTCTTCAAGACCACAAGCCTGGACGTGCTCCTGCCCCGCCTGCTGGCCGGCGTGCCCATCACCCGCCGCGACCTGGCCCGCATCGGCGAAGGCGGGATCTGCCTGCAGTGCAACACCTGCACCTACCCCAAGTGCACCTTCGCCAAATAGCCCAAAAGGCCTGAATGACGCCAAGGGGCCCCGCCGTCGAGATCGCGACGGCGAGGCCCTCTTTTCTTTCACCCGTCAGGCTTGCCCGCCGCCCGATCATCGATTATCCATCCCGGCATCATAACCTCGGAGGAATCATGATCAGCATCGACCAGCTTCTCGTCTTCAGCCTGACCTCGCTCCTGCTCATCTTCACCCCCGGCCCGGACATCATCTACGTGCTGACCCGAGGCGTGGCCCAGGGGCGCTCGGCCGCGCTGGCCGCCGCCATGGGGTTCAGCCTGGGCAATATCGGGCACACCCTGCTTGCGGTCTTCGGACTTTCGGCCATCCTGGCTTCGTCGGCCTTGGCCTTCACCCTGGTCAAGGTCGCGGGCGGCATCTACCTGCTCTACCTCGGCTTCAAGCTCTGGACGGCGGACCCGGCGCTGATCCTCTCCGGACACGGGGAAGACAAGACGGCCCGCATCATCTTTCGCCAATCGATCCTCGCCAATCTGCTCAACCCCAAGGTCGCGATCTTTTTCCTGGCCTTCTTTCCGCAGTTCGTGCGCCCCGACCAGGGGCACCCGGCCATACAGATGATGATCCTCGGCCTGACCTTCGTCGTTTTGACCATGCTCGGCTTCGGGCTGGTGGCCCTTGGCGCGGGAGCGCTCAACTCCCGCCTGGCGGCCCGCCCCTCCCTCTCGGCCTGGCTGCACAAGGGCGCCGGGGCCATCCTCATGCTGCTCGGCCTGCGCCTGCTCTGGGCCGACCGCTAGCCCAAAAAAAAGGCGGGCCGCATCCGGTCCGCCTTCATTTTCATCTTTTACAGGAAAACTACATCCAGCGCTTCCTGGCCAGCAAAAGCCAGGCGAGCAGACAGCCACCGACGGCGATCCCGGAGACAATGGCGAAGGCATGGGGCGAAGCCTGAAAAGGCGTCGCGATGTTCATGCCGTAAACACCCGAGATGATGTTGGGGATCATGAGGATGATGGTAAATCCCGTCAGGAATTTCATGACCATGTTCATGTTGTTGGAGATGATGGAGGCGAACGCGTCCATGGTCCCGGACAGGATGTCGCTGTGGATCTTGGACATGTCGATAGCCTGCCGGTTCTCGGTGATGGCGTCCTCCAGCAGATCGGACTGATCCTCGGTCAACTGGATGGTGCGCATGCGCAGAACCTTGTCCATGATGATGTCGTTGGCCTTGAGGGAGGTCGTGAAGTAGACCAGACTCTTCTCGATGCCCAGAAGCTCGATGAGTTCCTCATTGCGCATGGACTGCTGCAGGCGATGTTCGATCACGTCCGAACGCCTGATGATGTCTTTCAGGAAACGCAGGTAAATGAGCGACGTGCGCTGCATGAGATGGATGGCGAAACGCATCCTGTCCGCCGTATCCACAATGCGGGTGCGGCCGTTCAGAATCCCGGTGACCAGATCCTGCGGAGAGCGGCAGACCGTGACCACGGCCGTGGGCGTTATGATCACGCCGATGGGCTGGGTGAGATAGGGAATGCGATCGGAGACATTCTCGACCGGCACGCGCAGGACCAGCAGGAGCACACCTTCCTCCAGCTCAAGCCGGGCGCGCTCGTCGACATCCAACGGGTCGGTCAGATGGTCGAGGGGAATGCCAAGCAGGATCGAAGTGCGCTGCAACTCCTCCTCGGAGGGGTTGATCAGGTTGACCCAGCAGTCGGAGTCGAGGTGTTCCTGAGGGGACAGGATTCCATCAATGGTCTTGTGGATTGTAATCATGTCGAGAGTCCTTCAAATGGTGTGAACAGGCAGAAAAAATACGCCGGGTTCATCGGCAGCCCGGACGTGGCCCAAAACCGATCTGAAGAATCACGAGTACGGGTCCGCGGAACGACCTGCGGCACGAGGAAGCTGTCCGGAGCGGACAAAGCGGCGGCAAAAGACCGCACGGGAACGAAAAGTGTGGGAAAGCATGATCCACCTGCCGCAGCGCCGAGGCTCCGTCAGGCGGCCTGGTCAGGCGCGATGAGGACGGGGAGCTCGACGAAAAAGTTTACGATGTCGGAAGCAGGGCCTAGGGCCGCAACTGTCGCCAGAATCCACTGTGATCTCCTTTGCATGTCGCCCGGGCACAATGTCCGGGACACAAAAAACGATGGCAACCCGTACGCCTGACATTCTCGAAACGCAAGTCCAATCCCGTAATTTCTGTCGCAAACGTCCAAAAAAGTTCCTGAAATCCGCGCCGGATGCGTTGCCCTTGAAAGCGTTTTAACGTAAGAGCAACCGATTCTTTCACGGCAGTTCCCATTACACGCGACCTTCGGGACGCATCCCCTCCAGAGCGCCAGGATGAACCATGATTTTTGACAACATCCGCATGAAGCCCAAGCTCCTGTTCCTGTTCATCATGACCGGAATCGTTCCTCTGGGCATCGTGGCCCTCATCGGCAGCTATTCCGCTTCCAACGCCCTTCTGGATCTGGCCTTTGAACAACTCGGCAGCATCCAGGCCATCAAGCGCGACAAGCTGCAAACCACCCTGACCGAACGCATAAGCGGGCTCAAGCTCCTGGCCGGACTGCGGCAGACCCAGCAGGCCGTGGAAGACCTGAACATGCTCGGGGAAGAAGACCCGGCGCGCCCCTATCCCATCGAATCAAGCGAATATCAAAGAATTCACGGCAGATACGATTCCCAGCTCAAAGGCTACATCGCGGTCAACGGTTTTGAGGACATCTACCTGATCGACCGTCGCGGCGGTAATGTCATGTACGCGGCCGGCCAGGGCGAGGAGCTTGGCACCAGCCTGGCCACCGGTCGCTACCGCCACACGGCGCTGGCCAGACTCTGGGAACGGGTGCTGCGCAGCGGAGACGTGGCCTTCGAGGATTTCAGCACCTACGAGCCCAATGGCGGGAAACAGGCCGCCTTCATCGGCTATCCGGTCCTTGATCTGCAGGGCGGCGTGGCCGGAGTCATCGCCGCGCGCGTCTCGGGCGAATTCATCAACCAGATAATGCCCTCCCGGCAAGGGCTGGGCAAATCGGGAGAATCCTATCTGCTGCGCTGGCTCGAAGCCCAAAAAAAATTCGAAATGCGCAGCGATATCAAGACGATGGGCAACGGGCTCTACGTCATCGGCTACACCCTGCCCCGCACTCCAGTCTACTGGCATGACGCCGTGGCCAACGGCTTCGATGGCGGTGGCGGCACCTACGAGGACAGCTCGGGCACGACGGTACTGGTGGCCTTCAACACGCTGGACGTGCTGGGCACCAACTGGATTCTCATTTCCAAGATCGACAAGGGCGAAATTCTGCGCCCCATCTGGACGTTCCTGCTGATTATCTGCGTCACCGGCGCGGTGCTGGCCCTCATGATCGCGCCGGGCGCCTACGGTCTGGCCAAGGGCATCAGCCAGCCGCTGGAACAGGGCGTGAGCTTCGCCGAGGCCATCTCCGCCGGAGATTTGAAGGCCCGCCTGGACCTGCGTCAAAAGGACGAGCTGGGCATGCTGGCCAAGGCCCTGAACAGCATGGCCCGCAACCTGCGCGAAATGGACTGGCTCAACCAGGGCAAGACAGGGCTCGACGACACCCTGCGCGGCGAACACAGCCCTCAGGAACTGGCCCGGCTTTTCATCTCCTTCATCTGCAAGCACCTGGACAGCCAGATCGGACTCTTTTTCCTGCACGATGACGGCGAGCTGGTGCTGACCTCGTCCTACGCCTTCACCAACCGGCAAGGGCAATTCACCAGGCTGCGCGTAGGCGAGGGGCTGGTCGGCCAGGCCGCCCTGGAAGGGGAAATCCTTACCTTCGCTCAGGTCGAAGAAGGGGCTCCGCATTTTCATTTCGGTCCCGGTGAAGCCGTCCCCAGCCATTTCCTGGCCGCGCCCGTGTTCATGGGCAAGGAGCTGCTCGGCGCATTCCTCATCGGCCGCGAATATGCATTTTCACCTCTGCACAGGCAGTTCATAGCCGATATCGCCAAGAATACAGCGGTTCTGTTCAACATGGCCACCTCGCGCGGCGTGATCGCGAACCTCTTGAGGCAGGCCCAGGAACAGCAGGAGATGCTGCGGGTGGCCAACGAGGAACTCGAAGAGCAGACCAACATGCTCAAAGAGTCCCAGACCGAGCTACAGGCCCAGCAGGAGGAGTTGCAGGTCACCAACGAGGAACTGGCCGAACAGACCCGCGCCCTCAAGGAATCCGAACGCAGGCTGCAGGATCAGCAGGGCGAACTGCGCTCCGTCAACGACAAGCTTGGCGAACGGGCCATGGAGCTTGAAGAGCAAAAAAGCGCCATCCGACGCAAGAACAAGGAGCTTCTGCGCGCCCAGGAGCAACTCAAGCTCAAGGCCCAGGAACTGGAAAGCGCGAGCAGGTACAAATCCGAATTCCTGGCCAACATGTCCCACGAGCTGCGCACCCCGCTCAACTCCATCCTCATCCTGTCCCAGCTTCTGGCGCACAACAAGGAAGGCAACCTTTCCACGAAACAAACGGAAGCGGCGTCGGCCATCAACTCTTCGGGCGCGGATCTTTTGCGCCTCATCAACGAGATTCTGGACCTGTCCAAGGTCGAGGCGGGCAAGGTCGAGCTGCATCTGGAAGAGATGCCGCTAACCTCCATGATTTCGGACCTGCAACGGGTCTTCAAGGGTGTCGCCGTGGAAAAGGGCGTCTCCTTTCTGGTCGAACAGGACCCGTCCCTGCCCGAGACCATGCTCACCGATACGCACCGGCTGCAGCAAGTCCTGCGCAACCTTCTGTCCAATGCCTTCAAGTTCACGGACCACGGCAGCGTGACCCTGTCCATCTCCCGCCCCGACCCTGAAATCACTCTGCCCGGCAGCATCGCCTCGACCGAGGAAGCGATCTGCATCGCGGTCACGGACATGGGCATCGGAATTCCCGAGGACAAGCAGGGCACGATCTTCGAGGCCTTCCGACAGGCCGACGGCAGCACCAGCCGCAAATACGGCGGCACGGGCCTTGGGCTGTCCATCTCCCGGGAGCTGACCAAACTTCTGGGCGGAGAAATCCGCCTACACAGCCGGGAAGGCCAAGGCTCGACCTTCAGCCTGATCCTGCCCCTGCGCCACCACGCCGGCACTTCCGCAGACGAAATCCGCCCCAGGGAGTCCGCGCCCGAGCAGAAAGCGACGCCCCCCCGGGCTGCAAAGCCCGAGGCCGAAGCACCCGCGCCCTATCTGCAGGACGATCGCGCCAACCTCAAATCCAGCGACAAATCGTTGCTGATCATCGAGGATGACCAGCGTTTCGCCCGCATCTTGCGTGATCAGGCGCGAGACATGGGCTTCAAGGTCCTCTTCGCGGCCGACGGCGAGACCGGTCTGCATTTTGCCGATTTTCATGCTCCAAGCGCCATCATCCTTGACAACGTCCTGCCGGGCATTGACGGCTGGACCGTCATGGAGCGACTCAAAAACGATCCCCGAACGCGTCACATCCCCCTGTCCTTCATCTCGGCGGAAGACCGCAGCCTGGAAGCCATGCGCATGGGCGCGCTGGCCTTTTTGACCAAGCCCGTGAAGATCGAAGAACTGCAAAAACTGCTTGAAAAAATCGACTCCTTCATCAAAAAACCCTCGCGCAGGTTACTCGTGGTCGATGACGACGCCCTGCAACGGGAGTCCATTCGCGCACTGATCGGCAACGGAGACGTTGAAACCGTGACCGCCGCCTCGGGCGCCCAGGCGCTGGCGCTGCTCAAGTCCCAGAACTTCGACTGCATGATCCTGGACCTTGGGCTCAGCGACATGTCCGGCTTTGACGTGCTGCGGACGCTGCGCTCCGGCCCGGCTCCGTCCGCCCTGCCCGTGGTCGTCTACACAGGCCGGGACCTGAGCGATGAGGAAGAGCGCAGGCTCTCGCAGTATGCTGAGAGTATCATCGTCAAGGGCGCACGCTCTCCGGAGCGGTTGCTGGAAGAAACGACGCTCTTCCTGCACCGGGTCCAGGCCAATCTGCCCCAGGAAAAGCAACGCATGCTCCAGACCGACTCGGAGCCGGAATCCGTACTCTTCGCGCGCACGGTCCTCGTGGTCGATGACGACATGCGCAACATTTTTGCGCTGACGAGCGTGCTTGAGGAAAAAGGGATGCAGGTCGTGGTGGCCCGGGACGGCAGCGAAAGCCTGACCAAGCTGCGGGAAAATCCCGAGATAGATCTGGTGCTCATGGACATCATGATGCCGGTCATGGACGGCTATGAAGCCATGCGGGAGATCCGCAAGGATCCGAGGCTCAAGGATCTGCCCATCATCGCCCTGACCGCCAAGGCCATGAAGGGCGACAAGAGCGCCTGCATCGAGGCCGGCGCCAACGACTATCTGGCCAAACCCGTGGACATGAACAAGCTGCTCTCGCTGTTGCGCGTATGGCTATACCGCAAATGAACGTCCATCCCGAGACCGAGCGCATCGAGTTGCGTCTTCTGCTGGAAGCCATCTACCTCAAATACGGGTACGACTTTCGCAACTACTCCATGGCCCACCTCAAGCGGCGGGCCGAGTACAGATTGAGTCTCTCCGGGCTGGCTTCCATTTCGCAGTTGCAGCACGCGGTCCTGCATGACGAAAAGATGTTCCTGATTTTTTTGCAGGACCTGTCCATCAATGTCTCGGAGATGTTCAGGGACCCGCCGTTCTACAAGGCGCTCAGAAACGAGATCCTGCCCATGCTCGGCACCTACCCGTCCTTCAAGATCTGGCATGCAGGATGTTCCGCCGGACAGGAAGTGTACTCCATGGCCATTCTGCTGCACGAGGCGGGAATGCGCGAGCGCGGGCAGATCTACGCCACGGATTTCAACCGCGCCATCCTGGAACAGGCCAGGGAAGCCGCCTTTCCGCTGGCGCAGCTCAAGGATTACACGACCAAATACCAGCAGGCGGGCGGGGAAAATTCATTTGCAGACTACTACACGGCCGATGACGAACGGGCGCTGCTGTGTTCGTTCCTCAAAGAAAGGGTTTTCTTTTCCGAGCACAATCTGGTCACGGACGGAGTTTTCGGCGAAATGCACCTGATTGTCTGCCGCAACGTCCTCATCTACTTCGACCGCGAGTTGCAGGACCGGGTAGTTGGACTTTTTGTCGATAGCCTGTGTCCGGGGGGATTCTTGTGTCTGGGAAGCAAGGAAAGCCTCAAATTTTCCAGGCATGCGGAAAAATTTGAAGTCGTGCGGGAAAAGGAAAAAATATACCGCAAGCGCAGGGACGCATGAAGAGAGCGTTCAAGGCCGTGGTTGTCGGTGTCTCCTCCGGAGGGCTCGAAGCCCTCAAGATTCTTGTCCCGGGCCTGCGCAAAGACCTCCCTGTGCCCGTGCTCATCGTGCAGCACCTTTCGCCCCAGGCCGACTCCTATCTTGCGGTCCGCCTGGACGAGGTGAGCGGGCTCAAAGTCAAGGAGGCCGAGGACAAGGAGTTTCTCAAGGCGGGCGTGGCATATGTGGCTCCACCCGATTATCATCTGCTGGTGGAACCGGATGGTAGCCTTTGCCTCAGCGTTGACCCGAAAGTGAATTTTTCACGGCCCTCGGTGGATGTGCTCTTCGAGACCGCATCCGACGCCTTCGGCGCCGCGCTCGTCGGCGTGATCCTGACCGGGGCCAACCAGGACGGAGCCAAGGGACTGGCCCGCATCAAGCGCCGAGGAGGCCTCGCCATCGTGCAGTCCCCGGATTCGGCCCTGGCGGACGCCATGCCACGGGCCGCCCTGGAATCCACCAATGTGGACCATGTCTTGCCTTTGCGCGAGATCGCCCCTTTTTTGAACAACCTCCTTATTGGACCGAGCCATGCCAACACCGATTGACATCCTGATCGTGGACGATCGCCCGGAAAACCTGCTGACCCTTGAACATCTCCTCGAAAACCCGGAGCTGAACATCGTGCGCGCGGGCTCAGGCCAGGAAGCCCTGGCCAGCCTGCTGGACCACGATTTTGCTCTTGTGCTTTTGGACGTGCAGATGCCGGACATGGACGGTTTCGAAACGGCGGAACTGATGCGCGGCAACAAACGCACCCGGCACATCCCCATCATCTTCGTCACCGCCAGCCATACCGAGCATCAACACATTTTTCGCGGGTACGATTCCGGGGCCGTGGACTATCTGTTCAAGCCCCTGGACCCGCAAATGCTCTTCTGCAAGGTCCGAATATTCCTGGAAATTCATCGTCAACGGCATGCACTGCAAAGCAAGACCCGGGAACTTGACGCCAGAATCGCCGAACTCAATCAGCTACAGGCCGAGCTGGAGGAAAAAAACCGCCAGCTGCAACTCCTGTCGTCCCTTGACGGACTGACCGGCATCCCCAACCGCCGGCAATTCGACGAGATGCTCAATCTGGAGTGGAACCGCATGGCCCGCGAAAAAACCCCTCTCTCGCTGATCATCCTGGATGTGGATCATTTCAAGCGTTTCAATGACCGCTACGGACATCTGGCCGGCGACTGCTGCCTGTGCCGCGTGGCCTCGGCCCTGGCGGCCATGATGCGACGCCCCGCCGACATGGTCGCACGCTATGGCGGCGAGGAATTCGCGGCCATTCTGCCGGGCACCAGCCCCGAGGGAGCGCAACTGGTGGCGGAGAGCATGCGCAGAACCGTAGCCGAACTTACGATCGAACACCTGGACTCGCCGGTCCAGAGCGTTGTCACCGTAAGCCTTGGAGTGAGCACGGTCATCCCGATTCCCGGCTGCATCCCGGCAGACTTGATCCAGGCCGCCGACCAGGGACTTTACCAGGCCAAGCAGGAAGGCCGGGACCGCTGGATTCGCACCGACTGCATTCCCCTGTCGTGCAGATCTCCCTGGAACTAGGCGCTTCACCCTTTGAAAGTCCATGTATTATGCAATGCATGGCGACAGCGGAGCCCATGAAATGACGACGCCAGACTCATTGCCTCTAAGCGCCTTCAGGATTCTTGACGGGCGGGGACATGGAGCGCGTCAGGCCTGGGTTCCGGGACAGGACGTGCCTCGAAGCGAAGGCCTCGCATGGTTCCACCTGAACTATGCCGACCCGGAAACCCGGGACTGGCTGCTGCACTCCGAACTGCTGAGCATTCCGGTGGCGGAATCTTTGCTCGACGAAGAAACACGGCCTCGCGTACTGCATCACGGCGAGGGGCTGCTCCTGACGCTGCGTGGAGTGAACCTCAATCCCGGCGCCGAGCCCGAGGACATGGTCTCCATAAGATTATGGATCGAGGACGGCCGGATCATTTCCACACGCAAGCGCCGGCTCAAATCCGTGGAAGCTATCCAGGCCAGACTCGAAGCGGGACACGGCCCCCGCAGCAGCGGGGAATTTCTGGTGATGTTGCTCGCGCTCATGACGGGCAACATCGGAGAGGTCATCGAGGCACTGGAAGACAACATGGCCGAGGTGGAAGAGAGGATCGTCGAACACAAGGATGCCAGGGCCCGCGAAAGCCTGGCCGATCTGCGCAGGCAGGCCATCGCGCTGCGCCGCTACCTCGCGCCGCAGCGCGAAGCTCTGTCACGGCTGACCACCGAGCAGGTTCCATGGATGAGCCCGGACGATCATTTCCGCATTCGCGAAACCACGGATGAACTCATTCGGCACATAGAAGATCTTGACGCGGTTCGTGAACGCGCGGCCCTCGCCCACGAGGAGTTCGTGAACCACGCCTCGGAGCAGTTGAACAGGCGCATGTTCATGCTTTCGGTGGTGACGGTGATCTTCCTTCCGCTTGGATTCTTGACGGGACTTTTCGGCATCAACGTGGGCGGCATCCCCGGATCCGGCAGCCCATGGGGCTTTGCCGCATTCTGCCTGGGCGTCGCGCTGGCGGGAGCGGGCATCTTCCTGATCTTCAAGCGATCCCGCTGGCTATAAAAAAAGACGATTGATCATTCCAAGCATGGATTACAGCGCGGCACCACCATGGCACGCACGCAAAGGATCTGATCAATCGTCTTGTGCGCTCTCTAACATTCCGGCACGCCCCTCTGCAAGAACGGATTGTGTTTTTTGTTTAGCATCCATTCTGTCGAAATAGCCGCTCAGTTGGGACACGCAGCGCACCGATATGCGTGAAAAACCCTCGGCAAGAAGAACCTCCTCCAACTTGCAAAGCATTCGGGATGAATGAATCTCACGGCCAAGATGCAGTTCATGGCATCCTGAGTCGCCAAGTCGCAGCCTGAATGGGAATTCCTCATGTCCCGCCGCTTGCAAAGCCTCTTCCACGGCCCGCTCCCCGGCGGCCAGACGCGCCAATAGCCGCGCATCAGGAGGCAGGCCATATGGCAGGCGGGTCAGCAGACAGGCCCGGGCCTGCTGCTCCGGGCGCGCGAGGCCCGTCTTCCTGGCCAGGGAGCGAATCATGTCCTTGGTCAATCCGGCTTCGGCCAGGGGAGAGCGGATGCAAAGTTCAAGCAGTGCCCGCCTGCCGGGACGGAACTGCTGGGCGTCCGAGGCGTTGGAACCGTCACAGACAGGCGACGTGGCGACGGACAGAATCTGCTCGAAAAGAAAGCGCTTGCATTCATAACAACGCTCCTTCGAACCGGCCGCGACTTCGGGCAGAATCAACGGATCAAGCAGCAGCGATTTCACGGACAGCCCCATGCTTGCAGCCCACCCGAGAGCGTATTCAGACTCTTCGGGGGCGACATGTGGGCCGCGAACATGCACAAGCTCCACCGACACTCCGGCCAGCAAACCGGCATGGGCCAAAAAACGGCTGTCGATCCCGCCGGAAAAGGCCACGGTGACAGGGCCCGTTTCACGCAGCCGACCGATCAGAAAATCCAAGGCGGCAGCTTCGTCATGCACGGGCATCGAGACTCCTCGTTTCAGGCTGATCTTCATCCAATGTTTCCTCTTCCCTGCCCGCCAAAAACACCGTAAGCGACCGCCATGAGCCACTTCAGCGCGATCCACGAAATTGACGCGGGGGAATTTTCGGTCCGCAGCGTCCTGATCCGGGGAACCCGGTTCTGCCTGATCTGGGACACCTTGACCAGTCCGCGCGACATGACCCGCTTCGCCCAAATCTGCGCTGGACAGCAGTGTCTGGCTGTCTACAGCCACGCCGACTGGGACCACGTGCAGGGCACGGCAGCCCTGGACAATCCCGTCATCATCGGCCACTCGGACTGCGCCCGGCGGTTCGAGGTCGAGGCCCGGCAGACCCTGGTCGCCATGCAGGCCAGGGAACCGGGCAGGTGGGACGAGGTCAAGCTCATCCCGCCGCACATCACCTTCGAAGGCCGCCTCGACCTTGACCTCGGCGGCCTGACGGTCCAGCTGCACTCCCTGCCCGGGCACACCCCGGACACCCTCGTGGCCTTCATACCGGAAATGGAGCTTCTGCTGGCCGGGGACGCCGTGGAACTGCCCCTGCCTTGCGTGCCTGCGGGCTGCAACCTTGATGCGTGGATAGAGGAGCTTCTGCGCTGGCGCAAGCACCCGGGTGCGTGTAGGATCATTCCATCCCACGGCCCCATGGGCGGCAAGGAAATTCTGGACGGCACCATCGACTATCTCGACGGCTTGCGGCGGGGCGAAAACATGCTCTTGCCTGAAGGGCTGTCCCCGTTTTACGTCACCACACACCGGGACAACTTGAGTAATCGCGGCATCGGCTCCGGATCGTAGTCCGCCTGTATCAATACAATTTTCAACATCAACCGAGGAGATCTCGATGAAGGTCGTCTTTCACCTGGACCTGGACGAAGAAAAGGTTCTGCGCATCGCCCTGACCAACATGGAAAACCTGCGCGCCGCCAAGCCGGGAGCACGCATCAATCTGCTGGTCAATGGACCCGCAGTCAAATTTTTCCGCAAAAACGGCGAGGACGAATTTCTGACGCGCATCAAGAACCTGATCCAGTCCGAAGTGACGGTCTTCGTGTGCCAGAACGCCCTGCGCGCCTTCGAAATCCCCGAGGAAGACCTCTGCCCCGGATGCGAAACCGTCCCAGCCGGCGTTGTCGCCCTGATCAAATTGCAACAGCAGGGCTGCGCATACATCAAACCGTAGGGGGGAGGGCAAAAGGTTTTTTGCCCCTACGGATGTCGGGGGCACCACACCAACGCCCACCCACTGTAGGGGCGAAAAATCTTTCGCCCCTCCCACGCCCACGCATTCCGGCATTTCCAGGCAACCATCCACCATCCTGCATCCTCTCATCCCGAAAACAGACAGGGACGTGGGGCCTGTCCCTATGACGCGGCCCAATCAAGGCCATATTTCATGAGCACGCCTTTTCAATTCTGTCCGCAGGGGGAGGGCAAAAGATTTTTTGCCCCTACGGATGTCGGGGGCACCACACCAGCGCCCGCCCGCTGTAGGGGCGAAAAATCTTTCGCCCCTCCCCTCCCCCGCACACGCCCCTACCACGCCCACGCCCACCACCCCTCACATCGCAAAAAATAATTCACCACGACTAATTTTTTTATTGACTTCCACCCATCCGCCCGCATAATAAGTTCATCACGACAAACAATTCCGGAGACGATATGAATCTTGACCTTCTCATCACCCTCGGCGTGATCGCCATCGCGGCAATCTACCTGCTGCGGCGTCACTTCAAGAAAAGCGACCCGTGCTGCGGCTGTTCGGGTTGTTCCAACAACCTTGAACCCAAACCGCTTGGAGATTGCCGTTCCAAAAAAGGCTGATTTTCCATAATCCTTCTCGCCGTCCCCCCTCTGCAAAGAGGTATTTTTTTATACACATGATTAGACATACCTAACTTGGAGCCGCCATGAACTCAACCATCACCCTCAGGTCCATGCAGGCCGATCAGTCCGGCATCATCGATTCCATCAGCGCATCAGGCGAACTTGGCAGGCGCATTCGCGACATGGGACTTGTGCCCGGTACCCAGGTCACCATCATGGGCCGGGCGCCGCTCAAAGACCCGGTGGCCCTGCGCCTGCGAGATTTTACCCTGACCCTGCGCAACAATGAAGCCGACCTGATCATGGTCAACGTGAACAACAGCGGAGAAAACCGTCAATGAACGCCACCATGGCCCTGATGGGCAACCCCAATTCCGGAAAGACGACCCTGTTCAACAACCTGACCGGCGCCAGGCAGCACGTGGGCAATTACCCCGGAATCACCGTCGAAAAACGTGAAGGCCGCCTCAAGATCGAAGAGCTCGACATCACCGTGGTCGACCTGCCGGGAACCTACTCCCTGACCGCCTACACCCAGGACGAACTGGTTGCGCGCAATTTTCTGATCGAAAAAAATCCCGACGCCGTGGTGGCGGTGCTGGACGCGACCAATCTGGAACGCTCCCTGTATCTTGTGCTGCAAATCCTGGAACTCGGCACTCCGGTCATCGTGGCACTGAACATGATGGACGAAGTCCGGCGCAAAGGTGTCAGCATCGACACGGGACGTCTCTCCAAGCTTCTAGACACTCCCATCCTCGAAATGGTGGCGAGAACCGGCGAGGGCCGCGAAAATCTGCTGCAGGAGGCGCGAACGGCCATGCTCGATCGTCGCCCCGCGCGCAAGGAGCTGCGCATCTCATATGGCCACGACCTCGACGAGACCCTCAACATCATGCAAGAACTGATCGAATCTTCGAATTTTCTCGATGGCCGCTATCCATCCCGCTGGCTCGGCCTCAAGTATCTGGAAAACGATGCCGAAGTCCTGGCCTTGGGCGAATCCTTCACGGATGTGCACTCGCGCCTGCTGGAACTGACCGGCACCCTGGCCGAGCATTGTCGCAAGACCCTCAACACCGAGCCCGAATGCCTCATCGCCGACTACCGGTACGGGTTCATCACAGGGCTCCTTAAGGACGGAGTGGTTACGCGGCCCTCGACCCAGGCCCGCTTCGACATCACCGACAAGCTGGACATGGTGCTGACCAATCGTCTGGCCGGACCTTTTCTCATGTTCGCCATCATCTATCTGATGTTCGAGCTGACCTTCACGCTGGGCGAAGTGCCCATGGGCTGGGTGGAGGCACTGTTCGGCTGGCTCAGCGAAACGGCCACCGCCATCCTGCCCGAAGGCCTGCTCAGCTCGCTCATCGTATCAGGCATCATTGACGGCGTGGGCGGCGTGCTCGGTTTTACGCCGTTGATCATGATCATGTTCTTCTTTCTCTCCTTCCTGGAAGATTCCGGGTACATGGCTCGCATGGCCTACATGCTCGACCGCGTCTTCCGCATCTTCGGACTGCACGGCTGCTCGGTCATGCCCTTCATCATCTCCGGCGGCATTCCCGGCGGCTGCGCCGTGCCCGGCGTCATGGCGGCACGCACCCTGCGCAGCCCCAAGGAAAAGATCGCAACCGTCCTGACCGCGCCCTTCCTTAGCTGCGGAGCCAAGGTGCCCGTCTTCCTGCTTCTGGCAGCCGCCTTTTTCCCGGGATCCGGCGCCAGCGCGCTGTTCTGGATCACCCTTGGCGGATGGGTCATGGCCCTCCTTTCAGCCCGCATCCTGCGCTCCACCGTCATCAAGGGCGAGGCCACGCCTTTTGTCATGGAACTGCCGCCGTACCGCATGCCCACCTTGAAGGGCATGTGCCTGCACACCTGGGAGCGCGTCTGGCAGTACATCAAGAAGGCCGGCACCGTGATCCTGGCCATCTCCATCCTGCTCTGGGCGGCCATGACCTTTCCCGGCCCCTCCGAGGAACAGACCGCACGCTTCGAGAACGAACGCACCGCCGCCCAGGCCATGACCTGGGAGAGCGACGCCGACATGGAAGAAGCCCTGGCCGTCATCGACAACGCCGAAGCCCAGGATGCCCTGCGCTCCTCGCTGGCAGGAAGGATCGGCACGGCTCTTGAGCTCGTCTCCAAGCCCGCCGGATTCGACTGGCGCACCAACATCGCCCTTCTGGGAGGCTTTGCGGCCAAGGAAGTCATCGTCTCAAGCCTGGGTACCGCCTATTCCCTCGGCGAAGTCGATCCCGAGGAGAGCACCGGCCTGTCCGAAAAGCTGCGCACCGATCCGGCCTGGAACATGTGGGTGGCGGTCAGCCTCATCGCCTTCGTGCTGCTCTACGCGCCCTGCTTCGTGACCGTGGCCGTCATCGGCCGGGAGATCGGCTGGAAATGGGCCGTCTTTTCGGTGGGTTTCAATACGATCCTGGCCTATGGAGTGTCCGTAAGCATTTATCAGGTCGGCATGGCCCTGTAGAAACGTTTTCCCTCGATCAACCTCCCCTCCACCGGGGCGGCAGGGCTGGGCCCTGCCGCCCCGGACCTTTTTCAGCGCGCGCCCGTGCATCCTGTCCGCGCTATTGACCGTATTTGCATCCGGATATAATCAAATGTATTCTTAAAGAATATGGAGGACGGATGCAGAAAACCACGACAGTCAGATTCGAACACGACACGCTTGCCCTGCTTGATCAGCTTGCCGGCACTCTGGGCCGTCCGCGCTCCTGGATAATCAACGACGCCGTGACCAGATATCTTGAATATGAAATCTGGTTTATCGACGAAGTGCGTAAAGGCCTTCACGCCTCCGAAGCAGGCGACCTTGTGACCCACGACGAAGTCAAGAACGCTGTGCGGAGTCTTGGCGTTGCTGTCGATTAAGTGGACACCGCCAGCCAGGCAGGACATCCTCGAAGCCGCCAAACATGCTCTGGAGGAGGATCCCGCCAAGGCTGCAAAGCTGGCAGCCACAATCTTCAAGGCAGTGGAACAACTCGCCCTTTTTCCCGGCTCGGCACCTCCTGGCCGAATCGAGGGAACTCGACAACTGAACCTTCCCAAACTGCCGTTTGTCATCGTCTATAAAATCGGTTTCACAGAACTGCACATCCTGAGAATTTTGCACAACAGCAGACATCCCGGCCATCAGAACGTCCCCTGATAGCAACGCCTCCGCCCGCCCTGCCAAATACAAAGACCCCGCGCAAAAGCACAGGGTCGTCAGGGGCGTTCTTGTAACGCAGGTTGTCTTGGTACGCGGCCCGGGATCAGGCCATTCGCGGCGGCATCATCCCACCGAGGAAAAAACCATGGCTGCATGCACTCCCACCACACATGCGGCGGCAATCAGGCCCAGAACCAGTCTCTTTCCAAAATCTGCAAGCATTTCTGCTCCTTAAAATACATTTGAGAAAAATTTCATTGCCAAAACAGCTGGCTGCGCATTCCGCGAACAAGCCATTTGCTACCTAGCGCGGGCAAGTAACACTGTCCATGAGATTTTATACACGTAGCAAAAAGCCCTTGCCGAAGCTTTTCGGCAAGGGCTTGGCAAGGGCTTGGAAATCAAATCGAGGCGAAGTCGGCCTTCGCCTCGAATCAATCGGCCATTATTCAGCCTGGGCCGCAGGGTCCTTGTAGAGGGCCGGATCAACGCCAAGAGCGGAGATCAGGTTGCCGGAAAGGGCCATGAGCTTGTAGGCTGCGATCTGCTCGTTCACGCTGGAGGTGACCAACTGGCTGGAAGACTGGAACACTTCGTTCTCGGAATCGAGCACGTCGAGCAAGCTGCGCTGTGCCACGCCGAACTGCTCCAGGTAGATTTCCTTGGTGTCGCGGTTGTACTGCACGGCAGAGGTGTATTCCTTCACTTCGTTCAGGGAGGACTTGTACTGCGACCACGTGGTCTTGGTTTCGTTCTCGACCGCCAGGGTCAGGTCAAACTTGTCGGCTTCGGCCTGGCGCTTGCGAGCCTTGGTGGCCTTGTGACCGGCCACGTCGGAACCGCCGTTGAACAGATTCCAGTTGAAGCGGACCATGGCGGCGTCAGTGCGCTCCCAGTATTCCTGATTCTCCACGCCGTCGGAATAGGAGGAGGACAGCTCGAAATACACATAGGGGTGGTAATTTGCCTTGGCGATGTTGATGCGCTCGGCCTCGGCGTTGACGTCTTCACCGGCGGCGTTGATCTTGGGATTGTTGCCGATGGCCTGGGCGGTCATGTCGTCCAGGGAAGCGGGAATGAGGTCCTGCGGATACGGATCAACGGCGATCTTGCCGGGCAGCACGCCGGTCAGGCGCTGGTATTCATTCAAAGCCGCCTGCAGGGCGGAGCGGGTCTTTTCGATGGAGGCCTGAGCCATGGACAGGCGGCCCTGGGTCTGGGTCACGTCCGCCACGCTGCCTGCACCGGCCTCCTCGCGCTCCTTGAGGGAAGACAGGATATCACGATGCGCCTTGGCGTTCTCTTCGGCCAGGAAGAGCAGTTCGCGCTGGCGGTACACTTCGAGGTTAGCAATGACGGCATCCAGGGCCAGGGATTCGGCGTTGTCGAAAACGCGATGGTCCAGGGAAGCGGCGCGCCTTTCATCCAGACGGATCTGGCTGGAAGCCTCGCCACCGTCATAAAGACGCTGGCTCAGGATCGCGGAGAGTTCACCGCGGCCCTTCCAATCTCCTTCATCGTCCACGCCAAGTTCGGAGTGGTAGGCATCCGTGCCATACCCGCCACGGATGTCGAGTTTGGGGTACCAGCGGCCCTTGGACTTGTCCAAGTCATGCCCCACCGCTTCACGGTTGTGTTTGATCATTTCCAGACGCGGGGCATAGCGCAGGGTATCGATGACACTTTTCTGAAGGGTGATGTCATTTTCGGCCACAGCCACTCCGGCCGAAAGCATCACCGACAGTACAAGAGCAAGACTCAATTTTTTTGCGTTCATAAATTTCCTCTCCTTGCTAAGGTAAAACATGGACTTATTTTGCTTTCATCTAATGATCGCAATGGAGCTTGTAAACGGAAAAAGGGAGATTTGCACTCCCTTTTAATAAAAACCAGCGTCCTACCTACATGTAGGACAAGTTACGATTCGTACGAAGTCTTGATCGCATGCTCGAGGATGTCGAGGGTCAAATCTCCCGTGCCGGAGCTCAAATCCAGATCAGCTCCGACCTGCACTCCCACGTCAAAGCCGGAAAACTCGGCCACGGGACCATGGCCGGACAGGCCAACAACGTCCTCCAGGGACAGGATGTCATCCAGGGACCAGGACTGAAAATCGGGCATTGTCTCTTCCAGGGCCTGTTCGCCAAGGGCGAAGGTACCAAACGACGTGCTTCCGTCCATGGCCTCAACAATATAGCTGTAATGCGTACCGACCATGAACTGTTCGCCGTCCCCGGAAACGGGCCAGACAAAAGAATACTGCCCGTCTGGCCAGACAGTCAGTTCCCCACCGAACGGAGGATTCAAAACCAACCCGCTGTCTGGCACGAAGTGTCCTGCAAACTCGACAACTCGCAACAAATCCGTCCCCACGTCCACGGCCCAAAACATTCCGGTTTCGGCGTGAACTGTTTCAATGTGGTCGGTTGAAGATGTCGCTGTCATAATTCTTCTCTTTGCGTTGTATTCCTGAGTTCATCTCAGGCAAGTAAGGCTGATGATCAAATCCGTGATTGAGGAAAAAGGGTGAAAGGAGCGATGCTCCCTTCACCCTTGTCATAGGTTAGGGCATTTCTGTCTTGACGATATGGTCAAGCATGGCACTGACAGCATCAGCTTCCGAAGTACCTGAGAAGTCCGTAATCTCAATCTGTGCGACAGGCGTAAATAAAGCGCCTCCAGTTGCACCATCGGAGTCCACACCCACAGTCAATTGTGCAGTGCCTGCCACCGTATCAATCGAACCTGGCTGGACCTGTATGGAGAAGAATGCATTCTTATCGGCGGCAGCTGCATAACCCTCAAGAATTTCACCCAAATCGAGCATATCGCCTCCAGAGCTAGCAACACTGAAGTCCAGGATGTGATCAATACTGCCATCCAAATCACTTTCTACATACTTGAAGATGTCACTACCAAGACCACCAGTCATGATGTCATCACCAATGCCACCTATAAGGACGTCATCCCCGTCTCCACCAATAAGAACATCATCTTCGCCGTTTCCAAGCAACACCACCCCATCATGAGCATCAATACCAACAACCGAAGATACGTCTAAATCATCTGCACTGTCAATCATAGCTATGGTAAGACTATCATTCAGCGTAAAGCTATCACCATCTAGATCTGTCACAGAAAGTTCAAAGTTAAAGCTTATATCTTCAATTGTTGTAATTAAGTCGTACGTAATGTTGTTAATATTAAAATTTTCTCCTCCACCTTCATGGTCAAACTGCAGCGATTCGAATTCATTCGCCACATACACAGAAAGCACACTCCCATTAAGGCCCCACGTCCCTGCCTGCTCAGCATCTACAACAACCTCAAAAGTCAACACAGAAGAAGCAGGCTTGCTCAAATTTACATTCTCCCTTGCATCATCAAGAGGATAAAAATCATAGACAACATTATCAATCATCAATTGCACAGATGCAGAACCAGTTGATGTCCATTGCTGCAGCGTAAAACTAACATATTTCTGCATACTGGAAAAATCCAGTTTAATCCATTCTCCAGATCCAATTGTCGGCTGTTGAATACCGATGCCATTGTCAGAAGCGTTTACTTTAGCAGAACCATAAATGACCAGAGACTGATCAGCTGTCGAGACCTGAGTAATTGGGCCAAATGCATCAAAATCACCACCAGTCACTGTTGTATTTGAAAGGATCTCATTCGAGATCATTTCAAATGAGTAAGTTCCATCACCTTTAACGACTAGCTCAAAGAACTGACTACCTGCAGGATCCGCTTGAATAGTGTACGCATTCAACACAACGCTTCCATCACCGCCATCAGCGACATTGCTTATTGTCGTTGTGTAGTAAAAATTCAACACAGTCTCACCTGCGCCGAGTACGGCAACAGGGGTTACTCCATTGATGGTCGTCCCATGATCAAAGGAAACAGGCACTCCTCCGAAGAAACCACTTTCCTCTAAGGCTACGGACATATAGTTAAGTCCATCCGCTCCGAAATCCGCAGAGTAACTACCGGTAAACGCAACCTCCGCAGCATTGGACAAAACGCCATCCATTACTGAATGAATTACCGGCCCATCATCGTAGAAGTTGATGGTTAGGTCGTCGCCAGAAGTGACATTGCCGGTCACATAGTCACCATCCCCATCGGTTACCGTCACGTTGGTCGTGACGTAGACCAAGTTCGTCAAGCTCAAGTACTCGTCTGCTCCGGTCGTGGCGTCTTCAGCGCCATTGCCTTCGCCATGATCAATCGCCTGATACTGAACCAAAGTCACCTTGCCGGTGCTGTCTATCTGCAGAGCAAAGACCGGATCGCCCGTTTCGCCACCCTCACGACCCACTACCAAATTGCCTTCGGTGAACAGGAATACCGAATCTCCATTGGTTGCCTGTAGGCCGGTGGGCACGCCATCGAAGTCATTACCTTCGCTGGTTGTGAGACTGAAGCCATTTATCTTCGTGTCACCTGCTCCATCGGCCCCGTAGGCGGCCGCACCGCCCAGAGTCATGGACACGACTATATCCTGAGCGGCTCCGAGAGGAGTCCCCAAATGCGCAAACTCAAAGGAAACCAAATCGGGGTTAACATCATCTTTGTCCGGAACGCCGCCATCCTGCAAACCGGGCGTCTCGTCATGGGTTATCTCGCTGGCCACGCTCGAAGACAAAGTCCCAAGGCTCGGGCCGTCGTCGTAGAAGGTCACCGCGCCGCCGATCTCCGCGCTGCCGCTGGCTGTGTCGCCGTCGCCATCGGTGATCGTAACCGTCGCAGAAATCAGGCCGGAAAGGTCCAGGGTGTCGTCGTAATCGGCAACGGTGTCACCGTCGTCATTGTGCTCCAGAGCCACATACTGGGTCACGGTCAGCTTGCCGTCGACGCCAATGGAAACCGTGAACGCCGTCTGCGTGCCATCGTCCTGGTACTGACCTTCGATCGTCTGATCGCCGGTCTCCACCAGAGTGATCGCAAAGTCACCCTGAGCCGTCTTCAGGAGGGTCGTGCCGTCGCCGCTCAGCGTCAAT
>NZ_FORX01000027.1 GCF_900114115.1 Desulfomicrobium apsheronum
TGGTACTGACCTTCGATCGTCTGATCGCCGGTCTCCACCAGAGTGATCGCAAAGTCACCCTGAGCCGTCTTCAGGAGGGTCGTGCCGTCGCCGCTCAGCGTCAATCCGTAGACCTCGGAATCAGTCGCAGCCGCATCGTCCGCACCAAACAAAAGTGCTGCGGAGATGATCGCGGCCTCGCTCGTCGCAATGATCGGACCGCCCACAAAGGCTTCTCCGGCATCCGTCTCGTCCAGAACCACGGAGTCAGCCACAACCACGTTACTCACGCTCGGCTCATCATCAAGCACGCTGATCGTGACCGTCGCGCTCGCGCTTGCTCCGGCGGCATCGGTCACAGTCACGGGGAAGAAGTCGCTGACATCCCCGTCGGAATGATCCTGCGGAGCTGCGAGCTGATACAAATACGAAACCACGCCTGTTCCGGCGTCAAAGCCTGTGATGGTCAGGACGCCGAGGCTTGTGGGGACTACGCTGCCGACCAAACTACCGATCGGGATCACCACGCCATTGATTGAAAGGGAGGTTATATCGCCCAATCCGTCCGGGTCGGAAATGGTGAAGCTACCCGGCAGAAATTCGGCGTTTGATTCCGCGATCGTTCCATTTTCAAGCCCGGCTTCATTAACAATTCCGCCAGAGGCGGAAATTGTTGGCGGACTGTTCAGCACCGACTCTTCCTCCTCCAGCGGATCAGCCTCCAGCGCCTCTATACTGATCGAAGTGAACTCCCTCGGATCCAGGCCGCCCAGCTTGTCCACTCCATCAATAAGATTTCCCGCGTCGTCCCTGTACTGACCGACACCGCCGCTGCCTTCCGCACCACCCTCGGGTCCGGCGGCGGGTTCAACTTCGCTTTCACCCAGGGAGGCCAGGAATTCCTCCATGTTCAGAATGGTTCCATCAGGCATGACCACGTTGGGGGCCTGGGCTGTGCCGAGGTCAGCGAAGTTCAGGACAACCTGTCCGCCACCTTCGAACTCGAAAATGACGTTGCCATTGTTCAATATCACTTCGGCCTGATCAAAAGCAGCCTCAAGCACTATGTCCTGTCCCGGAATCGCGTTGACGATCACGGTCTGTCCAGCCTGAGGGGCCTGTACGTTTTGTCTGGAGTTCTGTGATTCAGCCATGATGTCCTCCGCCTGCGGGGTTATGATAAATTTGGGTATTAATGCCTATTTACTAACATTTTATATTCTTTGAGATTATATATGAGTGCATGAAGGCGTAGGGTCAAGTATGAAAGATTTTTTCCGAGAACCGAGTATTGAATGCGTATTGCCTGATAGGTTTAACTAATCATTTCCGAGTATTAAAAAATTAAAACCATACACAATAACACTAGTACTTCACGCCCCCTCGCCCCCGAGTCTCACACTAACGCATGAACAAGGGCAGCTCGGTGGTCTGAGCAAGGACGGTGCACGGATACAAAAAGGACACGAACTCTCATGACTTACGTGCCGCGAAGTTGCCTGACAGATGAATGCCGCACGGCGCGGCCAGATAGCCCAGAACGGGGGGGGCAGAGGCGTCTTCTCTGTCCCACTAGGCCCAAGAAAAATGCCCCAACCCTCGAAGAATTGAAGCCCTCCTCCAGCCCTGCGCATAAACGACCATAAAAATAGTCATCAAGCTATTTAATGACTATTTTACTGCGCATCTTTCATTTTCATTATTGGAACGTCCTGCCATGCTTCGTGGCAGGACAAAACCGAATTTCCCTTGCAAGATGACAGGGCAGGACTTAGTTTCCGGCAACATATCAATATCATCGAGGCCAAGCACGCATGAATGATCCCAAGGTCGCCATTCCCATACCGGCTCCACCGGCCGCCGCCAAACTGCGGCCGGCAATCACCGCCCAGATCAACCCTTCACAAGTTTATTTCACCCCGCCGCTGGTGGGATGTTTGTCCGTGATCTCCCGCCTGCAAGGTCGGCCCGTCAGCACAACGGCCCTGGAAGCGGGCCTGCCACGCACCCAGGAAGGCATGACTCCTTACGCGGTGATCCGTGCGGCGCGGCGTGAAGGCATTGACGCCCAGATCGCGCACAAACCGGTCATCGACAAAATCTCCCCCCTGAACCTGCCCTGCATCCTGCTCATGCAGGACGGCTCGGCCTGCGTGCTGGTCAGCGTGGCGTCAGGCACGGCCCGCATCATCATGCCCGAGAACCCCGACGCGCCCTTCGACACTCCGGTCGAGACGCTGAAAGAAACGTACTCCGGACACGCCGTCTTCGCGCGCCCCAAGGCCAGTCTGGATGGCAGAACCAAAGGGCTCAAGATCTTCAACACCAAGAAGTGGTTCTGGGGCACCATTTTTCATTTTCTGCCCATTTACCGGCATGTCATCCTGGCCACGATTTTCATCAACCTGCTGGCCATCGCCTCGCCTCTTTTCACCATGAACGTGTACGACCGGGTCGTGCCCAACAACGCCCTTGAGACCTTGTGGGTGCTGGCCGTGGGTGTCGGCATCGCCTTCTTTTTCGACTTCGCGCTCAGGAACCTGCGCGGCTATTTCGTGGACGTGGCAGGCCGCAACTCCGACATTCTGGTGGCCAGCAAGCTCATGAGCCACATTCTGTCCATCCGCCTCGATCACAAACCCGAATCCACGGGAGCGCTCGTCAACAACATGCGCGAGTTCGATTCCCTGCGTGAGTTCTTCAGTTCCACCACGTTGCTCGCGCTGGTCGACCTGCCCTTTTTGATCCTTTTCATCACAATCATCTTCTACATCGGCGGCCCCGTCGCCATTGTTCCGGCCGTGGTCGCGCCCATTGTGATTTTGGTCGGCATCATCATGCAGGGCCCGCTGAGACGCGCCATCGAAGGCGGCTACAAGGAATCGACCCAGAAAAACGCGTTGCTGGTCGAGACCGTGAGCGGCCTTGAGACCATCAAGACCAGCCGGGCCGAAGGCTCCATGCTTGGCCGCTGGGAAAACATCGTCGGCATGGGCGCAAAATCGGCCATCCGCTCCAAGTCGCTCTCCACCTTTTCTCTCAGCTTCACCCAGTTCGCCTCTCAGATCGTCTACTGCGGCGTCATCATCTGGGGCGTGTACCGCATCTCCGAAGGCGCGATGACCATGGGCGGACTCATCGCCTGCTCCATTCTGGTCGGCCGGGCCATGGCTCCCCTGGGCGCGGTGGCGGCCATGCTGACCCGACTGCAGCAGAGCCGCATGGCGCTCAAGAACCTGGACCTGCTCATGCAGATCCCAAGCGAGCGCCCCGAAGACGTCCAGCACCCCGAACATCAGGATCTGCGCGCCAGCATCACCTTCGAGGATGTGAGCTTCAAATACCCAAACGCCCTGACCAACGCCCTGTCCCACATCGACCTGCACATCGCGCAGGGCGAACGCGTGGCCATCATCGGTAAGATGGGCTCGGGCAAGACCACCCTTGGCAAGCTCATCAACGGCCTCTACGAGCCGCAAAAAGGGGCGGTGAAGATCGGCGGGCTTGACATCCGCCAGATCGACCCGGCCGAATTGCGGGCCAAGATCGGCTACATGGCCCAGGACAATTTTCTTTTCCATGGCACGGTGCGCGAGAACATCACCCTCGGCGCGCCCCACGTCAGCGACCAGGCCCTGCTGCGCGCCGCGACCATCGCCGGGGTCACGGACTTCATCAAAAACAACCCCGCCGGCTTCAACCTGCAGGTCGGAGAACGTGGCCTGTCCCTTTCCGGCGGCCAGCGCCAGGCCATCACCATCGCCCGCACCCTGCTGCTCGACCCGGACATCGTCATCCTCGATGAACCCAGCAGCTCCATGGACGTGGGCGTGGAGGCCGTGCTCAAGCTTCGTCTCTCCTCGGCATTGAAAGGCAAGACCCTCATCCTCATCACCCACAGACCGAGCCTGTTGTCCCTGGCCACGCGAGTCATCGCCCTTGAAGGCGGATCGATCATAGCCGACGGACCGCGCAACGAAGTCCTGACCGAACTGCAAAAGCGCGGCAACGGAGCTAAAAATGTCTAATCGAGTATATTCCGAATCCGACCTTGAATACATGAGCGTGGTCGACGCGGCCATGTATCGCCGGGGGCACCGCTGGGCCTACGTGCTGTCCGCGACCATCTGCCTGCTCCTTGGTTCGCTCCTGGCCTGGACCCACTTCGCCATCCTCGACGAAGTCACGCGCGGCATGGGCCAGGTCATCCCGTCCCAGCGGGTGCAGATCATCCAGAACCTCGAAGGCGGCATCCTCGAAGAAACCCTGGTGCGGGAAAACCAGCTCGTGGAAAAAGGCGACATTCTGGTCCGCATCAGCAATGAACTGGCGCAGAGCTCCCTGAAGGACACGGCCAGCCAGGCGTTGGAGCATCAGGCCGCCATCGCCCGCCTCAAGGCCGAATCGTCGGAAACGGAGCCGGTGTTTTCCGAAGAGCTCAAAACCAAGGCCCCCAAGGCGGTAAATGACCAGATGGCCATTTATCGGGCGCGCATGGACCAACTGACCCAGGAGATGAACATCCTGCGCAGCCAGTACACGCAGCGTTTGCAGGAAGCCCGCGAGATGACCATCCGGCGCAACCAGACCGCCCAGGACCTGAAGCTGGCCCAGGAGCAGATGAATATCGCCAAGCCCCTCATGGAAAAGAACGTGTACCCGAGAGTCGATTACCTCTCCCTGGAACGTGCCGTCAGTTCCCTGCGCGGCGATCTGCAGAGTCTGGGCGTGGCCATCCCGCGCACGCAGCAGGCGGCCCAGGAAATCAAGGAGCGCCAGGCCCAGCGCATGGCCGAGTTCAAGGCCACGGCCCTGCAGGAGATGAACCAGCATCAGGTGGAACTCAATTCCAAGCTGCACGCCCTGTCCGCCGGTCAGGACCGCGTCACGCGCACGGACGTACGCAGCCCTGTGCGCGGCACCGTCAAGCAGGTCATCCTCAATACCGTCGGCGGCGTGGTCAAACCCGGCGAACCGATCCTTGAGATCATTCCCCTGGACGACACCCTGCTCATCGAAGCCAACATCAAGCCCGCCGACATCGCCTTTCTGCATCCGGGCCAAAAAGCCATGATCAAGATCACGGCCTACGACTTCTCCATCTATGGCGGGCTTGAAGGTTCCGTCGAACAGATCAGCGGCGACACCATCGAGGACCAGAAGGGCGAAAGCTTCTACAAGGTCAAGCTGCGCACCCAGGCCTCGGCCATCGTCTATCGCGGCGAAAAACTCCCGATCATCCCCGGCATGACCGCCAGCGTGGACATCCTGACCGGCAAGAAGAGCGTGCTCGACTATCTCTTAAAACCCATTCTCAAGGCCAAGGAGAACGCCTTGAGGGAGCGTTGACCTATTGAGATGGCCCGTCACCACGATTCTTTCGCTGCTGGCGGCGGCCCTGTGTTTTCCAAGCGATTTCGCGGCAATGGGAACCGGAGCCGCGCCGATGCAAAACCAGACGAGCCAGGTGGAGCTTGCAAGCGAAGATGCAGGTGCCGCAACGGGGGGCACCCACCAAGAGACGAGGCAGGACAGCGGTTCCTCTCGGATAGCCGACCCTTTGAAGACGCAAGCGAATATCAGGCCGGACCAGGAACAGGCCAAGGATGCCACCCCGGCCGTTTCGCTAAAACAAGGAGAGATCCTCGACTCGCAGGCAAGCGATTCCTTGGAACAGGCTCCGGGAACGCCGGCGGCTGTGCAGGGTCGAGATTCAAACGTGACGACGGTTGCCCAGGCGGAGCGGAATCAAGAATCGTCCACCTCAAAAGCGCCCCTGCCCGTATGGCGTCAAGGCGCCCAGACTCAAGCCCCGACACCTTCAGGCCAGGCTCCGCGAGCACAGTCAAACACCGGCGATCAGCCTATACGGCTTTTTCAGAGCGCGGCCTTTCGCGGCAATTTCAATGCCCTGCCCAAATGGAAGCGAATCCTGTCCAAGGTCAAGGGACAGCTCCAGACGCTTGGCAGCTGCACTTCGGCCAAGACCTGCCCGCCCGGCGCGACCAGCTGGCAGCGCATCATAAAGCAAGCCAGAGGCAAGGAGCGCATGGAACAGCTCAAGATGATCAACTCCTTTTTCAACAAATGGCCCTACCGCCTGGACCAGGACGCCTACGGTGTCTCGGACTGGTGGGCCACTCCGCAGGAATTCCTGAAGATATCCGGAGATTGCGAGGACTACGCCATCATCAAGTACTTTGCCCTGCGGGAGCTGGGCTTCTCGAAGGACGAACTGCGCATCGTCGTGGTCAAGGATCGCATCAGAGGCATCGCGCACGCTGTTCTGGCAGTATTCACGGACGGGGATGCCTACATCCTGAACAACATCTCCGACGCAATTTTCACGCACGGCAAATACAGACACTACATTCCGCAATACTCCTTGAACGAGGAGCATCGGTGGTCACACATCCCTGTAGCGAACTAAACTTAACGGAGAGGGGAATATGACAGCATCAAGCAGCAAAGCAGCTCTGCCCGCCATGGGCAAAAACAGGTCGGAACTGGTCATGGGGGTGGCCATCATCTCCCTGATCATCGTGGCCCTGTTGACCTGGGTGGCCTGGAGCGTCCGGGCCAAGCAGGGAGAGCTGCAAGAGCAGATCCAGGGACGGCTCGAATTGCTGGCCACCAGCCGCGCCGAAGTGCTCACGGCATGGCTCTCGGGCCTGGTCGAGCAGACCGACAAGCTCATCTCCTCGGACCTGTTCCGGCTTTATGCCACGGACATGGATCTCATCGACGCGGACCCGAGCTTTCTGATCACGGGCATCATCCCCGAAGGCGCTTCCTATGACCAGATGGCCCAACTGACCGACCAGTTCCCCCTCATGCATCAGACCTTCGCCGATTTCACGGTCTTCGCGGGCTTTCTGTCCGGGCGTATCGTGCACCGCAGCGGACAGTCCTACATCGGCTCCGACTCGCGGGTGAACCCGCTCTCTCCGAGTCAGTCGGCCTTGATCAAAAAGACCTTCGCCTATCCCATGGCCTACTTCTCGCCCCTGCGCCAGACAGACAATGGACTGGTCATCGACATGTGCGTGCCGATCTTTTCCACGGCCGAGGAAAACGGGGAAAAGAAGGCGGTGGCCGTGGCCATGCTGACCAAGAGCGCAGGCATGACCATCACCTCCCTGCTCTCCAACACCCCGCTCTCGACCAGGGGGGAGCGGACACGGATCATGCAGATGACCGAGGCCGGATTTCAGGAGATCGTGCCCTGGAGCCCTGGCGGAATCGCCACCATCCAGACGCCGCCGGAACTGGATTCGGGGCAGCGGCTCGGCTTTGACAAACGCAATAGCCTGGGCGGCCAGACTCCCGTCTTTTCACTTGGCGTGAAGCTTCCCGATCTTGACCTGTGGGTCGTCCAGGAGGTGGATACCCAGAGCGCGACCGTGGGCTTGCAGGAGTACACCCGGATTTCCCTGCTCATCGCGGGCCTCATCGCCATGGTCACAAGCCTTCTCTTCGGAGCCATCTGGTCGCGCACCATGGGTCAGAGCCACAAGCGCATCGCCGGCAAGTTTCAGACCCTGGCCCAGGAGCTCGAACAGCAACGCAACTTCCTGGATTCCATCAACGATTCGATCCCGGATTTCATCGCCGTCAAAAACCTGAGCGGCAACTACACCTACGCCAACCCGGCATTGGCCGAAGGCGTGGGGCGGCCGGAAGACGAGGTGCTCGGTCTTGACGATATCGCCCTGTTCGGCTTCGACACCGGCAAACGCCTGGAACAATCCGACGCCCAGACCCTGCAGACCGGGGTGCCCGTGACAGTCACCGAACGCGTCTTCCTCAAGTCGCGGGAACACCATTTCCAGATCACCAAGGTCACCTTGAAGGGCGATCAGGACACGCCGCAAGGCATCGTCTCCGTATTCCGGGACATCACCGCCATGGTTCAGGCCGAGGACCGCAAGCGCCAGGCCATCTCCCAGACCGTTGAAGCGCTGGTCAAAGCCATCGAGTTCACGGACCCATACCTGGCCGGACATTCCCTGCTGATGCGCGACGTGTCCTCCCTGCTGGCGGACAGCCTCAACCTGTCCCCTGAAGACAAATCCACCGTGGAAATCGCCTCCAACCTGTCCCAGATCGGCAAAATCTTCATCGACAAGGCGATCCTGACCAAGGTCGACCAGCTTACCGAGAAAGAGAAGGAAATGGTTCAGAGGCATGTCGACCATGCAGCGGAAATCCTGCGCCAGATCGACTTTGAACTGCCCGTTTACGAGGCTGTCTACCAGATGAACGAACGTCTCGACGGCAGCGGCTACCCCAAAGGGCTGCTCGGCGAGGAGATCAGCATCCAGGCCAGGGTCCTGAGCGTGGCCAACAGCTTTTGCGCCATGATCCGCCCCAGAGCCTACAGACCGGCCATGCGCCCCGGGCAGGCCCTTGAGAACCTGCGCTCGGCGACAAACAGTTACGACCTGCACATCGTCGAAGCCCTGGCCGCCGCCCTTGAAACATCACGCGGCAACAGGCTGCTGGAAAAGGCGGGAGAATAGGACCGCGCCAAACACTAAAAAAAGGCCCATGCGCGTGAAGTGCATGGGCCTTTTTTTGTGCATCGTGATGCGGGACAGGCTGCTTAAAAATCAGGCCTGGAGTTGATTGATCGTGCGGGCCAGCTGGTTGCCAAGAGAGGTCTTGCGGGTAACTTCCTGTTCAACGGAGGCGATACCCTTGATGACCGTGGAATGCTTGCGGTTGAAGCGGCGGCCGATATCCATGAGAGACAGTTCCGTATGCTTGCGCGCAAGGTAGAAGGCCGTGTTGCGGGCGATGACCCGGTCCCGCTTGCGGCTCTTGGAGCGCAGGTCGTCAAAGCCGAAGCCATAGGCCTGGCAGACGAAGCTGATGATTTTGTCGAGATCTATGGAGGCACTGTCAAGGTTATAATTCTGCAGTATCTCCCAGGCCAGATCCATGGTGATGTCCATGTTCAGGAGCTTGGCCTTGAGGATGATGTTCTTCAGGCAGCTCTCAAGCTGGCGGACATCGGTCTTCATCCTGTTGGCCAGAAGCTCGGCCACGCTGCCCGGCATGCTGACCTGCGAAGCCTGCGACTTGGCCTGGATGATGCCCATACGGGTCTGATAGTCGGGCTTGTCGATGACGGCCATGAACCCCTGCGCGAAACGGGAGAGCAGGTTGGCGTCGATGTCGGACAGCTCGCGGGGCAGAAACGTGCTGGTCATGACCACCCGGCGCCCCTGGTTCTGGAGCGATTTCAAGGTGTTCAACAGCTCATCCTGCATTTTCTCCTTGCCCTGGAAAAAATGCACGTCTTCAAGCAGGAGCAGATCTACGTTGGTTCTGAAACGGGCCTTGAACTGCTCCACGGCCTTGGCTTTGATGGCCATGACCAACTGGGAGGCAAACTCCTCGCCGCTCAGGTAGCAGACGCGCAGGTGCTGCCGGTTGGTTTGCCGGGCGATCTCGCTGCCGATGGCCTGGGCCAGATGGGTCTTGCCGAGGCCCGGCGCGGAGCACAGGAAAAGTTGATCCGACCCCTGCACGTCCTGGCAGAAGCTGCGCGACGCGACATAGGCGAGATTGTTGCAGGGTCCGACGATGAAGTCGTCAAAATCATGCCGCCAGTTCTGCACGGTTTGAGTAGGCAGGGCGTGAGCCATGGGCAGGCCCATTTGGCGGGTGATGATCTTCTTGGCGGGCGCGGGCTGAACATGCACGGTCGCGGGCGCATCGGCCTGGGCGGAACAGAGCTCTATGGTCGGCGCGAAGCCAAGGGTCTCGGCGGCCGCATCCTTGATCTTGCCAAGCATGCGTTCCCGGACCCATGTGCATACAAAGGAGTTGGGCGCACAGAGGACCAAGGTGTCGTTGTCGAGACACCCCTGTAGGGGTTTGATCCAGAGCTGGTAATGGCCCGGAGTGAGGTTCTTCTCAAGGGAAAGTGAAATGTGATGCCATGCGTCAATCATGGGAACGGTTCCTAGCCAAGCGACAGCCCTGCGACAACTCCGGTATAACCAGCCAGTCGCAACTTGGCCCAACTCTTTCTATACAGGACAACAGCCTAAAATAATTACACTTCCTTCTTATGCATTGCTTTTGTGGCTCTGACGCGAAGCTGTCATTGTCCCGCAAGACCGGGGCTCCCGAGTTGTCAACACTTAATTTTAAACAACTGCGGAAAACTTTTAAACAATAGCTACAAAATTATCTCCGTTTTTCGCTTATTTTCTTCAAATTTTGATTTTCCCATTTAAAGTCTTGAAAGTTCCAATGCTTCCGGCTTCTACTGACAAACATGAAATATATTATACTTAAATATTAGTATAAAATATTAATTACAAGGTAGGGTCGTTTTTTTGCCATCTCTGAAAATATCCCGATACGGGAAAAAAAATAGATGTAAACGCTCCGAATTTCCTGCATCAAATAGGCAAAACTGGGATTAACTCTTGCTAGACCTCGTTTCCAAGCCATCCCACGATTCTGTCGGACATTTCCTCACATCCCCCAAAAAAAAAGGGCACGTTTCTTGAACATGCCCTTAGGTACTCTCAAGCAGTATAAAATATCAGAACAGGCGGGCGGCGGCGCCCTGGGACTCCAATTCGGCGAGGGGTTCGGCGAAACGCTCCCCGAGATCATCGAAGAGCAGAGGAATGCGCTGCTGAAAAGCGCTCATGAGCGGAAGCATGACCTGGCGCATCTGCGGATGGGCGGCCTTGTCGCAACGCAGTTTGAAAATGTGCCGCCATTCCCGGATGTTGGCCGTGGTCACGATCTCGGTCTTGAGGCTGTTGGGCAGGACGCTTCTGGCCTCCTGGGCCGTGGCCCCGGCGTCCACCAGGCGCAGGTAGGCGTCCTCGCAAGCCTGCATGGTGGACAGCCACACCGCGTAGCGGGCGTCATCCTCGGCCCAGAAAAAAGGACGGATCACCGTGATTTCGCTGCCGAACTTGTCCTGGGCGTAGTTGGCGTAGCGGGTGCTTTCCTGAGAGAAGGCGCACAGCCGATGGCGGACCAGTTCGTGGGTTACACCCCTGTCGCAGACGATGCGCACCGTTACGCTGATATGCTCAAGAACACTGTCATGACCCAGGCGCACGATGCGGGAGAGTAGCTTGCGGGCCGAATCCGGACTGGCCTTGTCCTCGGACTTGTAACATGTCCGCGCGGCCAGTTCGAGGTGACTCAGGACAAACTCGCCGTCGGGCAGGTGCATGAAGGAAAAACTCGGATCAATGACTTTCATGGCTCCTCGCTGGGCTTAGGTGATGACAGGTCAAAAAAAAAGAGTCGGACAGAACCGACGGCCGGGGCATTGTCCTTGCCGCCTCAAATGAGCACCTCGGGCTATTGGCCGCGCAGCTTGAGTCCACCGTCGAGATGCTGGTAGGCCTTGGGCGTGACCACCCGTCCCCGGGGGGTGCGCTTCAGGAAACCGCACTGAATGAGGTAAGGCTCGTAGATATCCTCGATGGTCCTCACCTCTTCGGAGCAGGCCGCCGCAATGGTTTTCACGCCCACGGGACCGCCGCCGAAATGATCGATGATGCATTCGAGGATCTTGCGATCCATCATGTCCAGACCGCGCGAGTCAACATCCATGATATCAAGGCCCTTGGCCGCCACGTCCGCGTCGATGAGCACGTTTCCGGCCACCTGGGCGTAATCGGCCACGCGGCGCAGCAGGCGGTTGGCGATGCGTGGCGTCCCCCGGGAGCGCTTGCCGATCTCGAGCGCTCCGTCAGGGCTGATCTCAAGGCCGAGGATGCGCGCGGCGCGCGTCACGATCAGTGACAGCTCCCGAGGATTGTAGAACTCCAACCGACAGATGACACCGAAACGGTCGCGCAGGGGCGAGGTCAAAAGTCCGATGCGTGTTGTCGCGCCTACCAGTGTGAACGGTTCAAGCTCGATCTTGACCGTGCGCGCTCCAGGACCCTGGCCGACGATGAGGTCGAGCTTGAAATCCTCCATGCCGGGGTAGAGGATTTCCTCGACCACGGCCGGCATGCGGTGGATTTCATCGATAAAAAGCAGATCGTGCCGGTTCAGGCTGGTCAGGATGGCTGCCAGATCGCCGCTGCGCTCCAGGACCGGCCCGGAGGTGGAGACCATGTTCACGCCCAGTTCGCTGGCCATGATCTGAGCCAGGGTGGTCTTGCCCAGACCGGGATTGCCGTAGAGCAGGCAGTGATCCAGATGCTGACCACGCTCCTTGGCCGCCTGCAGATAAATCTTCAGGTTGCCGCGGACATCCTCCTGGCCGATGAAATCGTCCAGGGTGCGGGGCCGGATATGCTCTTCGCTGGGGTTTTGCATCATGCTACTTGGCGGCAAAAATCTTCAAGGCCTGCCGGATGGCGCTGCCCGCATCCAGATCAGGCTCGTTTTCGAACACGGTTCGTACCACCTCGTCCACATCATGCCGCCCATATCCCAGCGATACCAGAGCCGCCGCGCAGTCCGAGGCGGCCGAGACCACCGGTGCGGTCCTTCCCGGACCGAGAGACGGCCGGGCCACAAGCTTGTCCTTCAGGTCAAGGAGCAGGCGTTTGGCCGTCTTGGCGCCGATGCCGGGCACGCGGGTCAGGGCGGCCACGTCCTCGCGGGCAATGCATGCCGCAAGCTCGGCGACATCGTAACAGCCAAGCATGGCCAGCGCCGTCTTGGGCCCGAGCTTGGGCGCGCCGAGCAGGGTCACGAAGGCCTGCCGCTCCTCCCAGGAGGTGAACCCATAAAGAATGAGCGCGTCCTCGCGGACCAGGGTATGAATGAAAAGCCGGGCCACTTCGGCCCCGGAGCCAAGGGTCGACAGCCCTTGCGTGGTCAGGTGCACCTGATAGCCCACGCCCCCTGCAGTGAGCAGGACGCAAGACTCTTCATCGCGGCGCAGGATTGTTCCTTCAAGGTAGGCTATCATGTGTGGGAGCTATAGACGAGTTGACCCGTCTTGACCAGTAGGCTGGCCAGGGGTCTGGCCAGCGCTGACAGCGGCCATGAACCGAAAATGGTTCAAATGGCAAATGGCCAGGGCCAGGGCGTCTCCCGCATCCTCGGCCCAGTCCGGCCGAACGCCCAGAAGCTGACCGACCATGAACGAGACCTGACTTTTCTCCGCCCGCCCCGCGCCGACCAGGGACTTCTTGACCAGGGTGGGCTCGTACCCGAAGACCTCCACCCCATGCACGCCGCAGGCGGCCAGCACGGCTCCCCGCGCCTGGCCGAGCTTCAGGGCCGAAGCGGAGTTACGGGCGAAGAAGACATTCTCCACGGCCACGGCACAGGGGGTATGGGCGCCGATCAACTCGGCGATGCGCGTGTACATGAGGCCAAGGCGCGTGCTCATGGCCTCTTCCGAGGGACGCACCACACCCGCCTCCACCAGGGACAAAACCCCGGACCGCTCCCGCACAAGGCCGTAGCCCATGCAACGGGATCCGGGGTCAACGCCCAGGATGATGCGTTCCACTGCCATGCGGCCGGGCTACATCTCCGCCAGGAGTTCTGCCGGCAGCTCGAAATTGGCGTACACGTTCTGGACGTCATCGTTGTCGTCCAGCGCGTCATAGAGTTTCATGACCTTGCGGCCGGTCTCGACATCGACGGCCACCGTGGTCTGCGGGATGCGGTTCAGCTCCGCGCTCATGATCTCGATGCCTGCGGCCTCGAAAGCGCTTCTGGCGGTATGGAAATCCTCGGCCGCGCACAGAACCTGCCAGGAATCGTCGTCATCGAGCACATCCTCGACGCCGCCCTCAAGCCCGGCTTCAAGAAGTTGATCCTCGGTGTATTTTTCCTTGTCGAAGGCAAAGACGCCCTTTGTGTCGAACATCCAGGCCACGCAACCGGCCGCGCCCATGGACCCGCCGTTCTTGCTCAGGATGTGGCGCACTTCGGCCACGGTACGGTTCCTGTTGTCCGTGACAGCCTCGATGAGAATGGCCACGCCGCCCGGGGCGTATCCCTCGTACATGATCTCTTCGAGGGCCTCGGAAGCCAGCTCGCCCGTGCCCTTCTTGATGGCCGTCTCGATCTTGTCCTTGGGCAGGTTCACGGCCTTGGCGGCGTCAATGGCCGCGCGCAGGCGGGCGTTCATATCCGGATCGCCGCCGCCCTTGGCCGCCAGAATGATCTCCTTGCTGACTTTGGTGAACATCTTGCCACGCTTCAGATCCTGACGTCCCTTACGATGCTGGATATTCTTCCATTTACTATGTCCTGCCATACAATCCTCCGAAAAAAGTTATGCGGGCGGGGCCTCGCTGGCCGCGGGAACAAAACCCAAACCCAGGATGAATATTTCCTTGCTCTCCGCCCGGCTGCTTTTGGGCTTGAACATGCCGACCTTGGCGAAACGGACTTTAAGAGACTGCACAAAGGGCTGCACGTCCGGACCTTCGAAAACCTTGGCAATAAAGGTGCCGCCGGAAACCAGCCATTCCTCGGCCACGCCGAAGGCCGCTTCCACCAGCTGGATGGAGCGGGCCTGATCGGTGAACTTGGAACCCGTCGTCTTGGGGGCCATGTCGCTCATGACTACGTCGAAAGGGGCAAGCGCCTGCAAATGCCCGAGAAAAAGAGGAGTGCGGGCAAAGATGTCTTCCTGCAGGAAAATCACCTGTTCCGGGAAGCGGGTATCCGGCATGTTCAGGTCGATGCCCAGCACCCGACCTCCCGCGCCGACGCGTTCGGCGGCGTAAAGGGTCCAGGAACCAGGGCAGGCTCCGAGATCAAGTACTTTCTGGCCCTGGCGCAAGAGCTTGTGCGCCTTGTCCATTTCCTGAAGCTTGTATACGGAGCGGGCAGGATAATTGTCCTGCTTGGCCTTTTTGAAATAGTAATCGCGGTATTGTTTCATGCTTTTATGACCGGGGCAGCATCCCGACCACCCAAGCGAGCGCCTTCATGCCAGCCAGACCCATACGTGTAAAGTTGAAAAACGAACTCGGGAATTCTACATCGCTCCCCGCAGGAGAGCAATATCTTCATCTCCATGGCCAAGGCGAGGATCTGCTCATCACCTTTCCCGGACCGGAACCGGGCCTCTGCGCCCGTCACACGAGCGGCAGGCGCCGCGTCATGCGACTGCGCGTGCCGGGGATCGACGGCCAGATGCCCGAGTCATGGCACGCGGCTCTGCCTTCAGACTGGGAAGACATCACCCTCGCGCAGGCGCACAGCCTTCTGCCCGGCATGCGCGTACTCCACTATGCCCCGGCAAGCCGCCTCTTTCCTTCCATTTTCGCGCCCCTGATGGCCAAACTCGACCCGGCGCCCTTGATTCCGCCTGCCAAAAGTCTCTGGCTGCCCGGACCAAAAAACGCCCTGATCATCCCGGAACTGGCCCATGCGGCCAGGGACCTGGGCCTTGATACCAGGCGTCTGCCCGCAAGCCTCTCGCCTCAAGACCTGCGCCGTCTGCTGGAGCAGGAGCGCCCAAGCCTTTTTCTGAGCGTCAACTTCCACGGCCTGGACCCGTACGGGGAAAATCAGGCCCTGCTGCAGGCTGCGGGCGTTCCCACGGCCGTCTGGTGCGTGGACAACCCGCTGCACCTGCTTACCGATCAGAAGCATCAGCTCTGGAAGAACTTGCCACTCTACGTCACCGATGACTGGTTCGTCGAGCCCCTGCGCGGCATGGGCGCAGACGCGCGGCACCTGCCTCTGGGCGTGAGCCCGCGCTTCTTTGCCCCCGGTCGGCCCTGCCCTTCGGGAAACGACCTGACCTTTGTCGGCCGCTCGGCTTTCCCGGACAAGGATCGTTTCTTCGCGGCCTGCCGCATTCCGCAGGAACTGGCTAAAAAGGCTCAGGCCATGCCCGGGCGCGATGCGCATTTCGGATGGTGGCGTCAGCGCCTTCCAGGACTTGCGTTGTGGCCCGGAAACGACGTGCGGATCATAGGCCTTGGCGCGGAAACAGCTTCGGCCGCCTGGCGGCAGGAATGCCTCGCCGCGCTTGCAAAAGAGATCGACCTGACGGTTGTCGGCGACGAACAGTGGCAAGCCCTGTTGCCCGGAACCAGAATCCAGCCACCCGTGGACTACTACACGGGACTGGCCGATACATACCGCAACGCGTCCTTTTCCCTGAACCTGACCAGCCTGCTCCTGCCCCACGGCCTGACCCAGCGCCACTTCGACGTCTGGGCCTGCGGCGGCTTCCTGCTCACGGACAACACGCCCGGCATGAACATCTTCCCACGGGAACTGGCCCAGGCCGTGACCTTCAGCTCACCGAAAGAAGCAGCGGAACTCCTGCGCGCCCTTGCCGCCGACCCGAAACGCAAGGAAGATCTGCGCCGCGCCTGGCAAATGCATGTCCTGGAAGAACATGGCTATTGCCGCAGGCTGGCAAGCATCACGCGCGATATCATCCCATCATCCTCGACCACGGAGAATCCATGCAACCCCTGGACGTAAGCCTGATCACATATACCTATAATGACGGGCATTTTGTCGACGGCCTTCTGGATGAGGTTTCCAGTTGGACGCATCGCCCATCGGAAATAGTCATCTTCGACGACGGATCTTCCACTGCGTATTCTCCACCGCCCACCACCATCCCCACCCGGGTGTTTCGGTACGACACCAACCGCGGCATAACCGTGACAAAGCATGAAGCCATCTCGGCAGGTTCTTCCCGCTTCCTCCTGGCCATGGACTGCGATACCAGGATTTCGCCAAACTGGCTTGAAACCAATCTCGCGCACGTTCAGCAGCCGGATATCGGCATGGTTTCGGGCCCGGTCATCTACTTGTCAGGCAACGATCTCGTTTCCAGGTTCCAGCGGTATTTCGGCGACAATCACAATCTGGAAAAGACGGGACCAGTCGATTTCATCCCGGGAAACGCGTTTCTGATGCGACGGGAAATCTGGGAACAGTGCGAAGGCATGGCAGGCCACCATCGCAACGTTTGCGAAGATCATTTCTTGTGTCAAAAAATCAAACAGCGGGGCTTGAAATTATGGATCGACGCCAAGGCCAGGGCACGGCAAATCAGGCGCATCAACAGAATTGCGATGCTCAAGCGCTATTGGAAATGGTGCCATGCCCCCATCAAAAAAGAAGCTGAACACCAGCAGGACATCCCGAGGTATCTCCAGCACGCATTGATAACCCCTCATGCCGATAGACTGAAATTTTCCATTGAACGTGAAGAACTTTTGTTCATCTACATCGAGATGCTCTATGCCAGCTTCATTGTTCTGGACGTATTGGACCACTTGATTCTCAATAATCGCCAGGCATCCGTCCAGAAGGCCGCCTGGTGGTTCGAGCTTTCCAGCATCGTCAGGCAGTACCCGCTCATGTACGCGGTTCTTCGCTCGGACCTGGCCCAACTGGGACAGACGCCGGTTCCGGGATGGGAATCGAGTCAGCAAAATCCATGGTCGCATGCATTCGAAGCGTTGCGGGCGATAGAACCCAGCGGGGTGTATGACTGGCTTAACAGGTCGGGAATACCGTCCATGCTCGCCGAGGAAGAATCCTTGAACTATGATTTTTCATTTTACGAGAACGAAATCTTTTGCCCATCCGCGCGCCGAAGCTGAGCAGCAAAACGCATCATCGACGCGGCGCGAATAAAAGCTTCCGCCGGGAAATTTCGCGGAATTCCGGCGTAAAAATCCCCAAAAAAGGCTCTCAGCGCTCGTTCATGGTGCAGATCCTGTTTCTCCCTCGCCCCTTGGCCCGGTACATGGCCTTGTCGGCCTCGTCGATGAGCCTGGCTCCCGCCTCGTCGGCCCACTCCCGTTTCAGCTCGGCCACGCCGATGGACACGGTGATCTTGATGCCCTTCTGCAGCACCTGCCCGTTGTGGTCGCGGATGATGAAGTTGTAGTCCTCGATGATGGTGCGTAAGTTTTCCGCGTCTTCCGCCGCCTCGGCAAGCCCGATCCCGGGCAAGGCGACCACGAACTCCTCCCCCCCGAAACGAGCCGGAAAAAAGCTGCGATTGGGGATGGTGCCGTACTTTTGCGCGTAGCCGGTCAGCTTGCTGGCCACGGTGACCAGGGCTTGATCCCCTATGCGGTGTCCGTAGGAATCATTGAAATCCTTGAAATGATCGATGTCGAGAAAAAGGAGGCTCATGGGGTTGCCCGTGACCATGTATTCGAGCAGCGTCGTCTGGTAGTAGCGGTCGAAGGCCCGGCGGTTGCTGAGCTTGGTCAGGGAGTCGGTATAGCTCATCTCGACCAAATCCCGGGTGTCCTGCTCCATGTGCGTAAGCACCTTCTCGAAGGCCGCCTTGATGCCAAGGACGATGTCTTCCAGGGCGTTCTGTTCGGTCACGGTGTGGATGGTCGTCTCCCGCAGATCCCGGACCTCCTTGGTCCGCATGAGATTCTGGGAGCGCACATGCTCGATGAGGGCCACGGTTTCGCGAAAGGTCTCCTCCAGCTTCTTGTTCCAGGGCTGATAGAGGATCTGTTCCTTGCGGCGCACGACATCCTTGAACTTGGCGTCGGAAAAATCCCCGTCGCGCACGATGTTCATGACCAGGGTCTGCATCTGGCGCTTCTGGTCGGCCGAAAGAAAATCGTATTCCGAAATGGAACGCATATAGAGAATGAGCGCGCCCCACTTGGAATTGGACGGCACCCCCGCCTTGATGAGGGAATTCACGACCTCGTGCGAACAAAAGAAGTTTTCGTGCTGCATGCTCATGGTTCGATCCATTTTGGTTGACTGCTAGCTCTTTTCTCCGAAGGAGCGTCCGATCTCGAACGCCTGGCCCACATACTCGCCCACGGTGTGATAGGCCCTGGTCACGGGGGTGAATATGAGCGGCCTGACCTTGGCTACGTCGGGATAGCCCTTCTCGTCGAGGACGTCCGCCTCCGCCTTGACATCGACTATTTCTCCAACGAACTGGATATGCATGCCAAGCTCCACGGTGCGTAGCAAAGTGCACTCGAGCACCAGCGGAAATTCTCCCACATAGGGGGCGTCGACCAGTTCCGAACGCACCGGGGTCAAACCCGTGGCCGCGAACTTGTCCACGTCTTTTCCCGATGCAATTCCAAAATAATCGGCTTGCGCCGCGAACGCGACCGAAGGCACGCTGACCGTGAACGCACGACGCGCAAGAATGGATGCATAGCTGTGGCGATCTTCACGCAGGGAGACGGTGATACACGGCGGTTTGGAACAGCATATCCCGCCCCAGGCAGCAGCCATTGCGTTGGCATTGCCTTTTTCATCATAGGATCCGACAATCCACAACGGCGCAGGCTGGGCCAGCGTCTTCGCACCAAGAGAAATTTTCATCACCATCTCCGTAATACAATAATATTCATCTTGCATTTTCCCTGCCACTTGTCAGCCATTCTCATATGGTTATAAGAAGCATCCCGCAAGTCAAATGTCATCCTTCAACCGTTCACAACAGAGACTTCATGGACACCAAAGTCATACATATCGCCGGCGCGCGTCAGCATAACCTGAAGAACCTGACCCTGGACATCCCCCGCGACAAACTGGTCGTGGTCTGTGGTCCGTCCGGCTCGGGCAAGTCCACCCTGGCCTTCGACATCGTCTACGCCGAAGGGCAAAGACGCTATGTCGAATCCCTGTCCGCCTACGCCCGCCAGTTCCTGCCGCAAATGGACAAGCCGGCCATCGACCTCATCGAGGGGCTGACCCCGGCCATCTCCCTGGAACAACAGACCCTGTCCAAAAACCCGCGCTCCACCGTGGCCACGGTCACGGAAATCTACGATTTCCTGCGCGTCTTCTATGCCCGTCTCGGCACGCCCTGCTGCCCGGATTGCGGGGTACCCATCGCGGCCCAAAGCAGCGACGAGATCATGGAGCGCATTCTGGGCCTTCCGGAAGGGACGAAATTCATGCTTCTGGCACCCCTGGTCGATCACAAAAAGGGCACCCACGCCGATCTCTTCAAGAAGCTCAAGACCCAGGGCTTTGTCCGCGCCAGAATCAACGGCGAGGTGACAAATCTTGATCCGGTCCCGGAGCTGGCCAAAAATCTGAAACACAACATCGATCTGGTCGTGGATCGTCTGGTCTTGAAACCCGACATGCGCAAGCGCCTGGCCGATTCCGTGGAACTGGGCCTCAAGTCCGGCGAGGGGCGCATCATCGTCTCCATCATCGGCGGCGAAGACATCTTCTTCTCAACTGACGCCGTCTGCCCCAAATGCAACATCAGCCTGCCCAAGCCGAGCCCCCAGCTCTTCTCTTTCAACAGCCCGCAGGGAGCCTGCCCGCACTGCTCGGGACTTGGAGCCGTCGAATACTACGAACCCCTGCTGCTCGCTCCCAACGGGGGGCTGTCCCTGCGCCAGGGCGCGGTCCTGCCCTGGAAGGGCCGGGCTTTCGAGCGCCACGCCCAGGACCTGAAGGAACTGGGACTCAAGCTCGGCTTCACCCTGGACACACCGCTGCATGACTTCAAGCCCGAGGCCCGGCACGCCCTGTTCCACGGTGACGCTGCGTGGCCGGGGGTAATCCATTTTCTGGAACAGGGAGGTGGCCTCGGACACATCTGGCGCGACGAACTGTCCCGCTACCGTCAGACCATGGCCTGCCCATCCTGCCACGGAGCACGCCTGCGGCCCGAGTCCCTGGCCGTACGCATCGAGGGCCTGAACATTTTCGACTTCTGCTCGCTGCCCATCACCCGAGCCCTGAACTGGCTGCAAGGCCTGCACTTCTCCGGCGTGAATGTGGAGATCAGCACCCCGCTCCTGAAGGAACTTCGCCACCGGCTTGAATTTCTGGTCAACGTCGGGCTCGACTACATCAACCTGGCCCGCAACATGACCACCCTGTCCGGCGGCGAGGCCCAGCGCATCCGCCTGGCCGGACAGCTCGGTTCAGGGCTGGTCGGAGTGACCTACGTTCTGGACGAGCCGAGCATCGGCCTCCACCCCCGCGACAACCAGCGCCTCATCAACACCCTGCGTCAGCTTCAGGGGCGCGGCAACACGGTGCTCGTGGTCGAACACGACGAGCCGACCATCCGCGCCGCCGATCATGTGCTGGAACTGGGCCCCGGTTCGGGCTTTCTGGGTGGAGAGCTGGTCTTTTCCGGATCTCCCGAGGATCTGGTGGGAAAATCAAAAAGCCTGACCGGCAAATACCTGCGCGGCGAACTGCGCATCGCAAGGCCCGCCAAGCGCCGGACCTCGGACCGGGCCATCACCCTGCGCGGCGTGACCACCAACAACCTGCGCGGCATCGACGCCCGCTTTCCGCTGGGCACCCTGGTCTGCATCACCGGCGTCTCCGGCTCAGGCAAAAGCTCGCTGGTCATGGACTCGCTCTACAAGCATCTGGCCCTGGCCCAGGGGCTCAAGGTGGACAACCCCGGCACCATCGGCGGCATTGAGGGCGCCGGAGCCGTGGAAAAAATCATCTCCATCGACCAGAGCCCCATCGGCCGCACGCCGCGCTCCAACCCGGCCACCTACACCAAGATCTTCGACGAAATCAGGGCCATCTTCGCCGGGAGCAAGGACGCCAAGAAGCGCGGCTACAACGTCGGCAGGTTCAGCTTCAACGTACGCGGCGGCCGCTGCGAAGCCTGTCAGGGCGACGGGCAAATCCGTGTCGAGATGCATTTTCTGCCCGACGTCTTCGTCACCTGCGAGGTCTGCGGGGGCAGGCGCTACAACCGCGAGACTCTGGACATCCTGTACCGCGACAAGTCCATTGCCGACGTGCTCGAAATGACCGTGAGACAGGCGCGGCAATTCTTTGCCAACCATCCGGCCCTGGAACGCAAACTGGGTGTGCTGGAGGAGGTGGGCCTCGAATACATCCGCCTGGGCCAGCCCGCGACGACCCTGTCCGGCGGCGAGGCCCAGCGCATCAAGATCTCGCGCGAGCTCGGCAAACGCAGTCTGCCGGGGACGCTGTACATCCTGGATGAACCGACCACCGGTCTGCACATGCACGAGGTCGGCAAGCTCATCTCCGTGCTGCACACCCTGGTCGACAAGGGAGCCTCGGTCATTGTCATTGAACACAACCTCGACGTGGTCGCGGCCTCGGACCACGTCATCGATCTTGGACCCGGCGGAGGAGAAAACGGAGGCCTCATCGTGGCCGAGGGAACACCGGAGGACCTTACGAGCAACCCCGGGTCGGTCACGGGGCCTTTTCTGGAGCTGTAAAATCAGCCGGGCCGAAAAAGGCCGCGTTGCGTCAGGCGCAAGGCGTGCCCCATTTTAGGGCAAGCACGATCCTCAACCAACTCGCTGCAAAAGCAAGGCGGGCGACCGGGGAAATCCCTAGCCGCCCGCCTTGCTTTAATCCCAAAAAAATCAATATCTTGAAGTCAGATGCGCATAGGCCTGCATCAGATAGTTCTGCACGTAATCGGTCACCCCTTCCTCCAGCGGCCTGAAGTTTACGTCGCAGCCGCGACCGGCGAGCTTGGTCAGGTCGGCGCAGGTGTAGTACTGATATTTGCCGCGCAGATTGTCCGGCATGTCCACGTATTCGATCTGCGGTTCCCGTCCCATGGCCGCGAACACGCCTCGCGCCAGATCGTTCCAGGTCCGAGCCTGTCCCGTGCCTACGTTGAAGATGCCGCCCACGTCCGGATTTTTGATCAGCCAGTCGATGACTTTCACGCAATCCTTGATGTAGACGAAATCCCGGCGCTGTTCGCCATCGGCGTATTCCTCGCGGTAGGACTTGAAGAGCTTCAGCTTCCCGGTCTGGCGGATCTGGGTGAAGGCCTTGCAGACCACGGAGCGCATGTCGTCCTTGTGGTATTCGTTGGGGCCAAAGACATTGAAGAACTTGAGCCCGGCCATCTGGTCCAACAATCCGTCACCCTTGAGCCAGAGGTCGAAGAGATGCTTGGAATAGCCGTACATGTTGAGTGGATGCAGGCCTTCCATGGCGGAATCCGAGTCGTCGAATCCGCGGCTGCCGTCGCCATAGGTGGCTGCGGAGCTGGCATAGATGAAGCGCGCGTTGCGCTCCTGGGCGAAACGGCACATGGCCTTGGAATATTCCAGATTGTTGCGGATGAGATAGTCGCAGTCGGCTTCCGTGGTCGCGGAGCAGGCGCCCATGTGGATCACGGCCTCGATGCGGCCTTCCATGTATCGGGTGTTGAGCAAATCCAGGAATTTGTCTTTCTGGATATAGCGATGATAGGCCAGACCGACCAGATTGCGCCATTTATTCGTGGATGCCAGGTTATCGACCACGACGATGTCCCTGTATCCCTGCCGGTTCAATTCCCAGACCATGGCGCTGCCGATGAAGCCCGCGCCGCCGGTGATGATGATCATAAATCCCCCTTCGAATCTTCTTCACCCGCCCCTAGCCCGAAACCCTGGCCGGGGCAAGACGCCTTGCGGCCAGACACCGGGGAGCACCTTCGCCCAGGAACCCGGCCGCTGCAAAAAAGCCGGGCAACCGGGCCTTGGTTTTTGCGAGGTCTTTAGCTAGAGTGTCTTCTTTTCACCCCATGCTACAGGAGCTCCCCATGCTAGCCATCCTTGACTACAAGGCCGGCAATCTGACCAGTGTCAAGCGCGCACTCGACTATCTCTCCATCCCGTGCACCATCACTGCCGACGCTCACGCCATCGCGGACTGCCAGGGCCTCATCTTCCCCGGTGTCGGCGCCGCCGGTTCGGCCATGGCCAATCTGCACCAATCCGGCCTGCGCGACGTCATGGCCCGGGAAATCGCGGCCGGCAAACCGCTCCTGGGCATTTGCCTGGGCTGCCAGATCCTGCTCGAATACAGCCCGGAGAACGACACCAAGACCCTCGGCCTCATTCCCGGACGCTGCGACATCTTCACCCCGGATCTGACCGAAGAGGACGGCGCGCCCATCAACATCCCGCACATGGGCTGGAACACTGTGAACACCAAAAAGCCGTGCCCGCTCTTCAACGGCATCTCTCCCGAGAGTGAATTCTATTTCGTGCATAGCTACTACCCGAATCCGGCTCCGGAATTCGTCATCGCCACGACATATTACGGCCGGGAATTCTGTTCCGTGCACGGCCGCGACGGTCTGTGGTCGGCCCAGTTCCACCCGGAAAAGAGCGGACGGCCGGGCCTGAAGATGCTTTCAAACTTTTACGATTACTGCAGGGAGGCGGCCAATGCTCAGTAAACGCATCATTCCCTGCCTCGATGTCCGGAACGGCAAGCTGACCAAGGGCATCAAATTCGAAGGCAACGTCGACATCGGCGACCCCGTGGAGACCGCCCGGCGCTACTACGAAGAGGGCGCAGACGAGATCGTCTTCTACGACATCACGGCCTCGCACGAGGGCCGGGGCATCATGCTCAAGGTCGTGGAGAGCGTGGCCTCCCAGATTTTCATTCCCTTCTCCGTGGGCGGAGGCATCTCCACCGTGGCCGACATGCGCGACGTGCTCCTGGCCGGAGCCGAAAAGATCTCCGTCAACTCGGCGGCGGTCAAAACTCCCCACATAATCTCCGAAGGCGCGGCGGCCTTCGGCTCCCAGTGCATCGTCGTGGGCATGGACGTGCTGCGCGTACCGAAAAGCGAAGCCATCCCCTCGGGCTACGAGATCGTCATCCACGGCGGCCGCAAGCACATGGGCATCGACGCCCTGTGGTGGGCCAAAGAGGTGGAACGTCTGGGTGCGGGCGAACTGTGCATCAACTCCATCGACGCCGACGGCACCAAAGACGGCTACGAGCTGACCCTGACCCGTCTCATCGCGGACAACGTGCGCATCCCGATCATCGCCTCGGGCGGAGCTGGCAATCCGCAGCACATGGTCGACGCCGTGACAACGGGCCGCGCCTCGGCCGCGCTCATCGCATCCATCGTGCATTACGGCGAATACACCGTCACGGACCTCAAGAACCATATGGCCGGAAAAGGGGTCAAGGTCCGCCGAATCTGGTGAGAAGGTATTGAGTTCAGAATTGAAAAAGCCTCCGTATGAACGCGGAGGCTTTTTCAATTCTGAAGAAGGGGGCCAGGCAACCGCCGGAGGTTACGCTACCCGTTTTCCACGGTTCAAGCGCGCCTCAGCTTGGCGATGGTGTTAATGAGATCGGTCATGCCGACCGGCTTGGGCAGGTAATCGTCCATTCCCGCCCCCAGGAACAATTCGCGATCCCCGCTCATGGCGTGGGCGGTCAGGGCGATTATGGGAATGTCCTTCTTGGATCCAGACAAGGCGCGGATCTTCCTGGTCGCTTCAACGCCGCTCATGACCGGCATCTGCACATCCATGAGGATGCAGTCGAAATCTTCCGCCAGCAGCAAATCCAGCACTTCCTGGCCATTGCACGCCAGCGCGACCACATGCCCGGCCCGTTCCAAGAGCGTGCGCATGGCCAGCTGATTGATGGCCTCATCCTCGGCCAAGAGAATGCGCAAGGAGCGTCCCGCGCCCGTGTCCACAACTTCCGCAACGGTCTCCGCGAGCGGGCGATAGTCACTGGCGGCGCTCAGGGGCAGCGTGACGCGCACGGACGTTCCCGTTCCGGCGGCGCTCTTGACCTCGATGCTGCCATGCATGAGTTCCACCAGTCGACGAACAATGGTCAGGCCAAGCCCGGCGCCTTCGTATCTGCGGGTGTGGGAGCCCTCCACCTGCCTGAACGGCTCGAACACACCCGAGAGCATCTGTTCGGGGATGCCGACACCCGTGTCGGCAACATGCAGGCAGACGCCGCCTGACAGGCAGGAATCTGCGCGTAGTGGAGACAATTCGACTGTCACGCCGCCCTGATCCGTATATTTCAAGGCGTTGCCGACCAGATTGAAGAGAATTTGACGCACCCGCGCCTCATCGCCGACGAGTTGTGCTGACAGGCCTGGATGAATGACGCAATCAAGCGAAAGCCCTTTTTCACGCGCGGGGATCGCAAACAATTCCACGACCGAATCGACAAGCTCGGCCACACTGAACGGAGCCTCAAGGATACTCATCTTCCCGGCCTCGATCCTGGAGATGTCCAGAATGTCGGTCAGCAGACGTGTCAGCCGCATGGCTGACGTGATGGAAAGATCCACGAACCGTTCCTGCTCCGGGTCAAGGTTGGTCTGCCGCAGAAGCTGCATCATGCCTTGAATGCCGTTGAGAGGAGTGCGGATTTCATGGCTCATGTTGGCCAGAAATTCCGTCTTGACCGTGTTGGCGGCTTCGGCGGCTTCCTTGGCGTCCAGCAAGGCCGCCTCGGCCATTTTGCGTTCCGTGATATCGATCTCGACTCCGTCCCAGAGCACGCGATCCGCTGACAACATGCGCGGCGCCGAGGCCAGATGGCTCCAACGCACAGTTCCCGACGGCAGACGGAATCGAACCTCGGCCTGAAAAAGCGACTGGGCCGATTCGGCTTGAGCCTGGCGCTTGGCCAAGAACGCCCGATCCTCGGGTTCGACCTGCGCGTAGATGACCGCAGCGTCATCCAGTACCTCCTGCACGCTCACCTCATGCAAAAGTTCGACGCCCGCGCTGACGTATAAAAAACGCCGATGTCCGCCGCCAAGGTCGGTCTCCAGCTGATACACGAGCCCGCCGGGCAGATTGTCGCTGAGCGTCCGCAGTCGCTCCTCGCTTTCCCGCAAGGCCTCCTCGGCCCGTTTGCGCGCGGTGACGTCGCGGTAGATTGATTGATAGGTCCCGTCCGGCATCATCTTGCTGCGCATCTCGACATGAAGTTCGGACCCGTCCGCGCGCAGAAGAGTGCGCTCTTTTTGCACGATTTTGCCCTCTTCCAGCAAATGGAAGTGCAAGGGTGTTTTCGCCAGACTCTCAGGCTTGAACGGAAGGTCGCCGACATGTTTTCCAATCAAATCCTCACGCGTAAGGCCAAGAAGATCACACATGCATTCGTTGGCACCGATGATCACGCCCTCATGAGAGCCAAGGAGAATTCCGTCCACGGCAAGTTCGACCAGGGTCCGATATCGGGCTTCGCTTTCGCCGAGAGCCGCCTCGGCCCGCTGCCGCTCGCCCAACTCCAGCTGCATTGCCTGCATGGTATCGGCCAGCTGCAGGGCCATCCGATTGAAGGAACGGGTCAAGCTTTGGACCTCTGAAAACCGGGAGATTTCGTCTATCCTCTCAAGTCCCCCGCCTCCGGCCAATCGCCCGGCGGCGGCATCAAGCCTCGATATGGGTTTGACGATCCGGCGGGCCAGCACCGCCCCGACCAGCAGCGCCAATATGAGAACGCCGGGAATCAGAACCATGCTGACGCGGGCATTTTCCCCGATCCTGGCCATGAAGTCCGCTTCCGGCACCACGACGACGATCAGCCAGTCAATGCCCAGGGGATCGCGCAGCGGCGAGGCCGTCATCAGGATTTTTCGGCCTCGGTCGGTAAAATCAAGGTGGTGCTCCGCGTTGATCCGATCAAGCGCGCCGAATTTGGAAACAAGGGTTTGAACAGCGCCTTGCACCAGCGGATCCCGGCTGTGCTCGCCCAAAAGACGGCGGCCGGGGTTGCCGTCCCGGCCCGGTATGAAGAGCGGTTCCGTACCCGAACCGGCCACCATCAGGCCCGCGCGATCCACGATAAACGCCTTCCCGGCACTGCCGATGCGAAGCCGCTGCAAAAAAGCGGTGATCTGGGACAAAAAAACATCGACGGAAACCACCCCAAGCGTTTGACCCCGATCGTCAAACACCGGGCGGCTGGCGGCAAGGGCCAGGTCCTGGCCGGTAAAAAGCACATATACATCACTCCAGACCGGCCCCTCCGCGAGCAGAGCCTTGGCATACCACGGGCGCGTCCGCGCATCGAAGCTGGTCACACTGGCCATTTCCTCGCCCTGATTGCCAAGTGAATCCATGGCAAATTTGCGAAAAACACCGGCCTTGAAATCGTCTGTGCGGATGGAATACTTGAAGCCATGCTCAGGATCCCGACCACTGTTGGCAAGGCCACCCTGAACATTTCCAAAATAGATGCTCGACACGGAAGGAAAAAAATCCACCTGCTCGGCAAACCGCGCAACCAGCTGCTCGGGATCGTCGGCGGACACGAACCCGGCTTGCAGGGCCCGCGCGTTGCCGCGATTTATTTCGTGGGGCAGTCGAAGGAAATCCAGCAGATGCTCGGAAATGCGCTGGGAAACCTCCTTGCGCAGTTGCAGGCCAACATCCCCGACCGCTTCACGGCTCCCGGTGAACGAAACCCAGCTGATCAGGATGGTGGAAAAAAGGATGACGCAGACCAGAAGCAACGGGATCGAGGTACGAAGAGAAATGCCGCCGCCAAAAAATCTCATGCGAAATCCTCGCGTAGGTCGCGCCACCAGGCATGTCCGACCGGCGCTACAAGCCCAAGGTTCAAACCCACGCCGGCTGCATGGCCAGTGTCGCGCAACGTGCAAGGAGATTCGTGATCCATGGGCAGCTTGTATGACAGGAGTTCAGACTCTGGCAAGACAGCCTTCAAGCCCTCATACCGGGCCAAAGGTAAAAACACCATGCACCCGCGACTCGCCTGGAACATGGGCGCAAAAAAAGGCTGAACACCATGTGAACAGCCTTTTTTTGTTGACGCAGCAGATCGCCACTTTTCAACGACCTGCTAGGAACGCGCGACAGGTCCCAGCGGAAGCACCGTACGGCCATAAACCTCGTTCAAAACCTGCGCGATGGCCGTATAGAAAGCGGAGAAACCGCACAGGATGCCCACATATCCGCCAATGACCTTGTACGCCGCGATGTGGGTCAAATCACCGATGGCCAGCAGCCAAAACAGAGCGACCAAAGTGCCGAAAACGACCTGTAGAGCCCGGCTCAGGCGGAAGGTTCCGATGAACATGCCAAAGGTGAAAAGACCCCAGATGGCCAGATAGAAGCCCATGGCGGTTTCATCGGCCTTCTCGGCAAGGCCCAGGGCGGGCAGGGTCCAGATGGCCACGAGCGAGAGCCAGAAGGAACCGTAGGCGGTAAAGGCTGTCAGGCCGAATGTGTTGTTTTTCTTGGATTCGAGGATGCCGGCGATGATCTGGGCGATGCCGCCCACGAAAATGCCCATGCCCAAAATCATGGAGTTATTGGGATAAAGACCCGCATTGTGGATGTTGAGCAAAATTGTGGTCAGCCCGAAGCCCACCAGTCCCAGCGGAGCAGGATTGGCGGAAGTGTCCTTGATGCGCATTTCAGAGTTCACGAATAATCCTTGTTTGTTATGAAAAAAAATTACTTTCCGTTGTCGGATGGAGACAGGCCTTGTTTGCAAAAAAACGCGCTCTGGAAATCCAAAGCGCGCACTCATAATTTCCGGGAGTGGAGATGCTACTCGGCGTTGAACTCGCCGCTTTTTCCACCGCTCTTGTGCGTAAGCCTGCAATCCGTGATCAGAATGTCGCGCTGCACGGCCTTGCACATGTCGTAGATGGTCATGGCCGCAACCTGGGCGGCCATGAGCGCTTCCATTTCCACGCCTGTGGGTCCGGTGGTCCGCGCCTCGGCCTCGATCTCTATGGCCAGATCGGCAGGCACGGGCGTGAGCTTCACGTCGACCTTGGAAAGCAAAATAGGGTGACACATGGGAATGAGCTCCCAGGTACGCTTGGCGGCCATGATCCCGGCCACCTTGGCCGTGGTCAGCACGTCACCCTTGGGCAGGGCGTTTCTGGTCAAAAGGTCGAAGGTGCGTGCATTGAGCAGAACCCGTGTCCGCACCACCGCCCGGCGCCTGGTATCCGCCTTGTCGCCCACGTCCACCATGACCACGTTCCCGGCCTCATCGATATGCGTCAACCTCTCGTCCATGTTCCCCTCCGCAAAAGAAAAGGCCGGAAACATGCGCTTCCGGCCTGCTCGATTCATGTGTAAAGATCAGTCGCCCATGGCTTTCTTGAAGAAATCCTTGACCTTGTTCAAGGGACGGCTCTCTTCGAGTTTGTCGAACTCGCGCAGCAGTTCTTCCTGTTTCTTGGTCACCTTGGTCGGGATGCGCACGGAAACCTCCACCAGCAGGTCCCCTTTCTGAGTGCTGCCCAGATGTGGCAGTCCCATGCCCTTGATGCGCAGAATCTTGCCGGACTGCGTGCCCTTGGGAATTTCCAGGGTCACGGGCTCGTCAAGGGTAGGCACCTCGATCTTGGCGCCAAGGATGGCCTGCACGATGGAGATGTCGGCCACGATGACCAGATCCTGGCCCCGGCGGGTGAAGATCTTGTCTTCCTCGACATAGATGACCACGTACAGATCGCCGTGCGGGCCACCGAAATCACCCGGCTCGCCCTCGCCGCGCAGACGCAGGCGGCTGCCGTTGTCCACGCCCCCGGGAATGCGCACCTTGAGGCTCTTGTTGACCTGCACGATGCCCTGTCCGCGACATTTGGCGCAGGGATGGGTGACGACCTTGCCTTCTCCCCGGCAGACCGGGCAGGGCACGGAAATCCTGAAAAAGCCCTGGCTCTGGGTCACCTGGCCCTGGCCGCGACAATGCTGGCAGGTCTCGGCCGTGTGTCCGGGAGCGGAGCCCGAACCGGAACAGTCGGAACAGACTTCCTTCTTGGGGATGTTGAGGTCAACCTCCGTACCCTTGGCCGCGTCACGGAATGAAACGGTCAGGTTGTAGCGCAGATCAGCCCCGGCACGGGGACGCCTGCGGCCGCCGGCGGCAGCGCCGAAGCCGAAGAAATCCCCGAAAATATCCCCGAAAGCACTGAACACGTCTTCAGAGGAATGGAAATGGTCTCCAAACCCCTGGCCATTCATGCCGGCGTGCCCGAAACGGTCGTACTGGGCGCGTTTGCTCGCGTCCCCCAGCACCTCGTATGCTTCTGCGGCTTCCTTGAACTTGTCTTCCGCCTCCGGATTGTCGGGGTTGCGGTCCGGGTGGAATTGCAACGCCATCTTGCGGTAGGCACTCTTGATTTCATCCGCCGCTGCGTCGCGGCCTACACCGAGCACATCGTAATAATCACGCTTGTCAGCCATTATTCATCCTGATCGTCAGCTTCAAAACTCAAATCCTCGACGCGCTCCACGTCGGGCAGAACCTTTCCTTCGGCAATTTCCCTGAGGGCGGTCACGATCTCCTTGTTTTTGCTTGCTACAAGGGGCTCGTATCCTTCATGATATTGCTTGACCCGCTTAATGGCCATCTGCACGATCAGAAATCTGTTGTTGACCTTCTCCAAGCAATCTTCAACGGTAATTCTGGCCATTGCACCTCCGAAAAAATGTATATGAATGTGTGAATAAACGACAAAAAGTCCCGGCCGCTAAAAAGTCGAGTCGGGAATAACATTTCACGCTACGCATAACCCCAGGACACTGTCAACTCACAATTCGCAGGCGAGCAGCCAAGACCCTTTACACGGCCCGAAGCGCTTTGTACTGACCTGCGCTTCTGATGGGTCATAATACCCGCAAAGGATCTGTCAAATCCTCACGCGCGAGCCGACCCCGCGACACTTCAGCCCAAGGACGAGCAACATGGCCCAGTGGGGAAGACTCAAATACGCACAGCAATTCTGTCTCGGACAGGCCGGCAAGATCATGCAGCAGACAGGCATGGCCTGGCCCGGGGCACGCATCGGGCTGGCCGTTTCCGGCGGCATGGACAGCTGGGTCATGCTTCAGGTCATGGTCATGCGCCAGCGCATCGTCCCCTTTCCCATCGAACTGTTTGTCATCCACCTGAACCCCGGCTTTGACGGAATGACCCACGCACCCCTGGCGGAGTGGATGCGCGTGAACGGCGTTGCGGGACATCTGGAAACCACCGATTTCGGACCCAGGGCGCACTCTGCCGAGAACCGCAAGAAATCGCCCTGTTTTTTCTGCGCGTGGCATCGGCGCAAACGCCTCTTCGACATCTGCAAGCAGTACAACCTGACCCACCTCGCCCTTGGGCACAACACCGACGACCTGGTCTCAACCTTCTTCATGAACATGCTGAAAACAGGCAAAATCTACGGACTGGTCCCCAAGGAGAGCTATTTCGGAGGCAGGCTGACCCTCATCCGCCCCCTGCTCCTGCTGGACAAGGCCACCATCACCCAGGCGTGCAGACAGTGGAAACTCCCGGTCTGGGAAAACGACTGCCCCTCCAAGGACAAGACCTCCCGCAGCCAGACCCTGAATCAGGCCCTGGCGCTGTGCGGAGGCGACAAGCGCATCCGCACCAACATGTTCAACGCCCTGCGCCGCTGGCAGCTCGAGTCCTGGCCCGGCATGATCTGAAAAGGCCCGGCCTTGTGCCGGAAGCCGTCACCCGACGTCGAAACCGAGCGCGGACTTTTTATGGTCCGCGTTTTGCTTTGGCACCTCCATGGATCTCTTCTCCCTCGACCCCGCAGTCATTTTGACCTTCATCTTTGCGCTGATGCGCATAAGCCTCATTCTTTTCCTGATGCCTTTTTTTGGCGGCGCAGTCCTGCCCGCCACTGTCAAAGCCGCACTCTGCCTGACCCTGACCCTGGCCCTGTGGCCAAGGCTTCCCATGGTGGGAGTCCAGATGCCGAGCCATCCCTTTGCCCTTGCGGTCATGCTGGGCGCGGAACTGCTGCTGGGCCTCATCCTGGGCATGGTCATCCGCTTCATCTTCGCCGCCATCCAGACTGGCGGGCAGCTCATCGGCTTCCAGATGGGCTTTGCCATGGTCAACGTCGTGGACCCCGATTCCGGCGCTTCCGAGGCGGTCACGGCCCACTTCATGTACATGGTCAGTTTGCTGACGTTCCTGTCCATCAACGGGCATCTGTATTTGCTGAGCGGGCTGATGAAAAGTTTCGATCTGCTCCCGCCCGGCTCCATTCTCATTTCCGCGCGGCTGACGGACCAGATATTCGCCCTGTCGGGTCAGATTTTTGTCCTGGCCATTCAGATCGGCGCGCCGGTCATTGCCGCCATCCTCCTTGTGGACCTGGCACTGGCCCTTATTTCCCGTGCGTCTCCGCAGATGAACGTGCTCATTATCGGCTTCCCGATCAAGATCGCCGTCGGCTTCCTGTTTATGGGTATCATCTTTGAAATCATCAGCCTGCACATGGAGGGATTCGTGTCCCGCATGCCGCTGCTCTTCTCCCAAATCATCGGCGCGATGCGCTAGGCAACCATGGCACAGAACGATCCGAGTCGCACCGAAAACGCCACCCCCAAACGACGCAACAAGGCGCGTGACGAGGGAAATGTCCCCAAGAGCCAAGAGCTGCCCAAGCCCCTGACCCTGCTCTTCGGCCTGCTCATGCTGCAGCTCTATCTCGGCACCATACGCACCGAAATCGAAAATCTGATGAAATGGTTTTTCACGGAAGGATTCGTTTTCGAACTGACTCCAGGGTCGATTCTCTCCCTGTTTCAAACCTGCCTTTACAGCATTTCCGTGATGGTCCTGCCGATCATGCTCGTCATCGCTGTCGCCGCCTTCATCACCGTCCGGCTGCAGGTCGGACAGCTTTGGGCGCCAAAGGTCTTCAAGCCGAAATTCCAGATGTTCAACGTCTTGTCCGGCCTCAAAAAACTCTTCAGCAAGCAGGCCCTGGTCCGCTTGGTCAAAAGCATCTTCATGGCGGCGGCCGTGGCCCTTGGGCCATACATCGTCATCAAGCAGGCCTTCGGAGAAGTCATCCCGCTCTTTTACCAGCCCGCCGAAAGCATCGCCGCTTACGTGCTCAACGCCGGGCAGACCATGTTCTATTACGCGCTCACCCCCATGATCCTGATCGGCATCGCGGACCTGCTCTATACCCGCTGGGACTACGAGGAGAACCTGAAGATGACCAAGAGCGAGGTCAAGGACGAACGCAAGCAGGCCGAGGGCGATCCGGCCATCAAGAACAAACAGCGTCAGAAAATGATGGCAGTCATGATGCGGCGCATGATGCAGGACGTGCCCAAGGCCGACGTGGTCATCACCAACCCCACCCATCTGGCCATCGCCATCCGCTACAACGCCATGGAAGCCCCGGCCCCCATGGTCCTGGCCAAGGGTGCCGGAGCCGTTGCCCAGCGCATCAAGGACATCGCCCGGGAGAACAATGTGCCCATCCGTGAAAACAAGCCCCTGGCACGCGCCTTGTATAAGGTGATCGAAGTCGGCGACACGATTCCCGAGGAATTCTACCAGGCAGTGGCCGCAATCCTGGCCCAGATTTACAAAACCAAACAAAATCCGCGCTGAGCATCAGCGGCAAGGACGTCAAAATAATGGCTACACGCACCGAGGCCATGACCATCAACTACAAACGCTTTACCCGGCAGGGAGACATCCTGCTGGCCGCAGGCGTTGTCATGACCCTCTTTGTCATGCTGGTGCCATTGCCGACCATCATCCTCGACATACTGCTGGCTTTTTCCATTTCCTTCTCCCTGGTCATCCTCATCACCTCGATGTTCATGACCTCGCCTCTGGAATTCTCGATCTTCCCTTCGGTCCTGCTCGTGACCACGCTGCTGCGCCTTGCGCTCAATGTGGCCTCGACCAGGCTCATCCTGCTCCATGGAGACCAGGGCACCTCGGCGGCGGGCAAGGTCATCGAGGCTTTCGGGCAATTCGTGGTCGGAGGCAATTTTGCCATCGGCGCGGTCATTTTCCTGATTCTCTTCATCCTGAACAAGACCGTCATCGTGGCCGGCACGACACGTATCGCCGAGGTCGCGGCCCGCTTCACCCTGGACGCCATGCCCGGAAAGCAGATGGCCATCGAGGCCGACCTGAACGCCGGACTCATCGACGAGCAGCAGGCCATCAAGCAGCGCGAAAATCTGCGCCGGGAAGCGGACTTCTACGGAGCCATGGACGGCGCGGGCAAGTTCGTCTCTGGAGACGTCAACGCGGGCATGTTCATCACCTTCATCAATATCGTGGGCGGCATCTTCATCGGCGTGCTGCAAAAAGACATGAGCTGGATGGAAGCGGCCCAGACCTTCTCCCTGCTGACCATCGGCGACGGCCTGGTCTCGACCATCCCGTCGCTCATCACCTCCACCTCGGCCGGCCTCATTGTCAGCCGGGCCGCGGCCGAAGCGCGCATGGGCGAGGAATTCATCGGCCAGTTGACCAACCATCCCAAGGCTCTCAGGCTGGTCTCGGGCGTGCTCCTGCTCTTCGCCATAGTCCCGGGCATGCCGACCGTGGCCTTCATGACCCTCTCCCTGGTCCTCTTCATGGTGGCGCTGTTCGCCGATCGCATCAAAGCCGAAAACAAGTTGCCGGAAACCGGAAAAAAGAAGAAGGGCTCCGCGCCCGACAGTCCGGAAGAAGTGCAGGCCCTGCTCCCGCTCGACATCATGGAACTCGAGGTGGGCTATGGACTTATCCCGCTGGTGGACGAGGACCAGAACGGCAATCTTCTGGCCCGCATACGCTCCATTCGCCGCCAGTTCGCCCTGGACATGGGTGTCATCGTGCCGTCCCTGCATCTGCGCGACAACCTGCAGCTCAAGCCCGGCGAATACGTGGTCCAGATCAAGGGCAACCGGGTGGCTTCGGCGGAAATCATGATCGACCATTTCCTGGCCATGGACCCCGGCGACGCGCGCCACGCCATCAAAGGCATCGAGACCCTGGAGCCGGCCTTCAATCTCCCGGCGCTGTGGATTCCCGACGCCAAGAAGGACGAGGCCGTCATGGCCGGCTACACCGTGGTCGATCCGTCTACGGTCATCGCCACGCACCTGACCGAGGTCTTCAAGCAGAACCTGCATGAATTCCTGGGCCGCCAGGAAGTCCAGGCCCTGCTGGACAACCTGTCCCAGCGCGCGCCCAAGGTCGTTGAAGAGCTGGTGCCGGGCGTCCTGTCACTCGGCGTCCTGCAGAAGGTCTTGCAGAACCTGGTCCGCGAAAACGTGTCCATCCGCGACCTCCTGTCCATCGTGGAATGTCTGGCCGACTACGGTCATTCCTCAAAGGACGCGGATCAGTTGACGGAGTTCGTGCGCCAGCGCCTGTCCCGCACCATCATCAAGCCGTACCTGGGGACTGGCAACCTGCTGCCCATCATCTCCCTGTCGCCGACGATAGAGAACACGTTTCAGGAGAGCATCAAGCGTACGGACAACGGCTCCTATCTGGCCATGGAGCCGGGGACTGCGCACAAGATCATCCAGGCCATCAACAAGGCTGCGGAAAAGGGCATCGTGGCCGAGGGACAGCCTGTGCTGCTGACCTCCCCGGTCATCCGCCAGCATCTGTCCCAGCTTCTGGCCCGTTTTTTGCCAACCATGCCTGTCATCTCGCAGGCGGAAATACCGGCGGACATCAGACTTGAATCCGTAGCCATGGTGGAAATCTAAGATGCAGGTCAAAACATTCAGCGGAAAAAGCACCTCGGAAATCATGGCCCGGATCAAGAGCGAACTCGGTCCCGACGCCATCATCCTGAGCAACCAGAAACAGACCCGCAAAGGCGTCACCTGCTACGAGATCATGGCGGCCCTTGATATGCCGCAGGAACAGGCCTCGCCGGCGGAGTCCGTCATGCCTCTGGCCCAGAACGATGCCAGCTGCCTGCGCGAGGAATGGTCCAGGCTGCGCAAGCAGCTCATGGCCGTCCTGAAGCCGCAGATGGACATGCAGCTTTTGACTCCGCGCCAGCAGCTGGTTTTCGAATATCTGGAACGGGAGGGCGTGAAGGAGGATGTGCTGATCGATCTGTGGGAAAAATTCCGCCACGCGCCCGATGCGCCCACCCTGTCCGTCATGAACGGAATGGTCAGCCTCAGCCCCTGGTTCGATACGAACTGGTCGCACAAGTTCCATCTTTTGACTGGCCCCTTCGGCAGCGGCAAGACCAGCACCACCCTGCGGCTGGCCCTGTCCCTGAAAAAATTACGTCCAAAGGCGCGCATCCTGGTGGTCAACGCCGATCGCTCCCAGGGCAAGGGGCGGCTCTACCTGCGCCATTACACGGAGCTTTCGGGGCTGTCCTACCGGGAGCTCGACAACTCCGCCCAATGGGAGAGCCTTGAGCGCGACGCCAGGTCTCATGATCTCGTCCTGCTCGACCTGCCGGGTCTGCCCGCCCATCAGCAGCTTGACTCCTGGCTGCAGGAGGTTTCCGGAGGGAAGCTTCCGGCCTGCCACGTGCATCTGGTGCTGAGCCCGCTTTTCGCGCCCCCGCAGATGGATGCGTTCGTGTCCAGATTCCGCTCCGCCTCTGCGGCCAGCATTATCTGGACGAAGCTTGATGAAGCCTGTAATTATGGGGAAATAATCAATCAGGCCAACAACACCGGCCTGCCGATCTCTCTTTTTTCCATGGGGCCGGATCTGAAGAACTCCCTGGCCCAACCCAAGGATCAGGATGTCTGGAAACTCTTGCTGAGGCACGAGCTGCCGCAAGCAACCAACTAACCTTTTTTATCCCGGACACAGCATGAGCTCCTCTCTCCCCATTGTACTCTCGGTCACCTCCGGCAAGGGAGGCGTCGGCAAAACGAACGTTTCCGTCAATCTCGCCCTGTGCCTGAGCAAGCTCGGCAAGCGATGCGTCATACTTGACGCGGACCTCGGGCTGGCCAACGTGGATGTCGTGCTGGGCCTGACTCCGGAGCGAAACCTATTCCATGTGTTCCACGAAGGGGTCTCCCTGGGCGACATCCTCTGTCCCACCGAATATGGATTCTCAATCCTCCCGGCGGCCAGTGGAGTCAGCGAGATGCTGTCCCTGTCCACAGGGCAGAAACTCGAACTTCTGGAAGCCATGGACGTGCTGGAAGACAGCATCGACTTTCTGATCGTAGACACGGGAGCGGGCATCAACGACAATGTGCTCTATTTCAACCTCGCGGCCCAGGAGCGCCTGGTGGTCGTCACGCCGGAGCCGACCTCCCTCACCGACGCATACGCCCTGATCAAGGTACTGAAGCTCAGGCATGGCGTGGACAAATTTCATATCGTGGTCAACATGGCCAAGAACGAAAAATCGGCCAAGGACATCTTTGCCAAGCTGTACAATGCGTGCGACCACTTCCTGACCGGGGTCTCCCTGAATTTCGTCGGCGCCATTCCCCAGGACAAGGCCGTGCGCCAGGCCGTCATCGAGCAGCAGCCTTTTTGCAGCCTGACCCCCGACACCGAAGCCTCCCTGGCGATGCAACGCATCGCCCGAAACGTGGTGCACTGGACACCGCAGGATCATCTCGATGGGAACATCAAGTTCTTCTGGAAGAAGCTCCTCTTTGCGGAATAATTCCGCAGAACCTGTCTGGGCCGTTCTGGAGCAGCCGGGCATCACTTTTGCGTCCCTGAGTCCATCGGACAAGGATTGCATCGCTCGCGGCTTTGCCTCCCGCATCAAGATCATCGCCCTGCATCTTAAAGCCAAACTCCCGGCCCATATCGAACTATCCGACCTGATCAGCGCGGGCACACTTGGCCTCATGGAGGCGTTGGGCAAATTCCAGCCGGAACTAAACATCCGCTTCGAAACGTTCGCCGACAGCCGCATACGCGGGGCCATGCTGGACGAACTGCGGCGCATGGACTGGTACTCCAGGGGGCTTCGCCAGCGCATCAAAAAGCTTGAACAGGTCATCAGGGATTTCGAGCAGGAAAATGGACACGCCCCTTCACGCAACGATCTTCTGGAGCTCACCGGACAGGACCGCCAGGAGCTTGAGGCGACGCTTGAGGCAGTCAACTCCCAGATCATCCTGAGCCTTGATGCGATCCAGGACCAATGGAACCAACCCGGAGAGGGGGGCAATCACCGCGAACCCTTTGCCTCCGTGGCCTTCCACGACATCATTGACAAGCTCGGTCATCTCATCGATAGACTTAATGAACGGGAAAAGCTGGTCTTAAGTTTGTATTACACTGAAGAACTCAATATGAAAGAAGTGGCGCTGGCCCTCGACATAACCGAAGGGCGGGTCTCTCAGCTGCACTCCCAAGCGCTTGGAAAGCTCAAGAAAATGTTTGTGCGCGAATACGGCGATATCAACTGATCACACATTTTTGATTAATTTCTCGAAAAGCTCATGTGGAGGGATACATGGCGGTCAATACGAACATGCGGGTGCTCATCGTTGATGATTTTTCGACCATGCGACGGATCATCAAGAATATTCTTCGTCAGCTCGGTTTCAACAACATCATCGAAGCTGACGACGGAACAGCGGCCTGGGAAGTCCTGACCAAGGACCAGGTGGATTTCATAATCTCCGATTGGAACATGCCGCAGATGACCGGCATCGAACTCCTGCGCAAGGTGCGGGCCAGCGAGGAATTCGGCGACCTGCCCTTTCTCATGGTCACTGCTGAAGCCCAGCAGGAAAACATCATCGAAGCCGTGCAGGCCAAAGTGTCCAATTACATAGTCAAGCCCTTCACTGCCGAGACCCTGGGGCAAAAAATCAATAAAATCTTCGAATAACAACCATTCTGGCCGGCATTCTCGTATTGCCGGCCAGCTCAGGCCCCATGATCCTGCTCATCCTTCTCGCCCAGATTTCCCCTGAAGGCGACAAAAACGTCGCCCTGGATGATGAACGCCTGCAGGACAGCGTCCCCAAAGGCCTGCAGAAAGTTGAACTCGATCTGGATGACGCCCTCTTTCTTGAATTCGAAGAAACCGAGGAAGAAACCGAAGCCACTTCCGTCGAATCCCTGCCTGAACCCGAGGAAGCGGCTCCTCCTTCGGAACAGACCGAAACACCCGCCAAGAAAAACCGAAAGAAATTATGGATTCTCGGAATTGCCGCAAGCCTGTGCTTGCTGTTTGGTGCCGGAGGATCCTACTACTTCATGAAATCCGGTCCGCCAGCCCCGGAAGAACAGACCGCCACAGAATCGGAAAGTTCCCCGGAACAGCACGCGCCCGAAGGTTCTGCTTCAGACGCTGCCGAGTCTCACGAAAATGCCAAGACCCAGCCGCCGGAACAAATCGAAGCCTACTCCCTCGATCAGTTTCAAATCGAGTACAAGCTCGACGGTAAAATCCGCTTTCTGACCTGCCGTTTTTCCATATCGGACACGACCGAGATAATGCGTGCTGAAATCCAGGCCAAAAAGCTGTTCATTCGCGACGGAGTATACCGATATCTCAAAAACTCGCCCCTCTCACTGCTGGATACCTCGCAAGAGTCCGATAAATTGAAGGCTGACCTGGCGGCTGTCATCAATCAGACCTTAAAGAGCGGCCAAGTGTCTGAAATTCTGCTGGAAGAATATGTGGTGAAATAAATGGTGGATAACCTCAATCTTTCAACGCTCATCAGCCAGATCCCCGAGGCGCAAAAAATCCATCATACGCAGCTCGCGCACCCGGAGATTCAGCAGGCGTTGGCTAAAGAATTGGTTCAGCGTCGCCAGCGGCGGGAAAAGGACCTGGTGGCCAAAGGCGAAGCCAGCGCCGCCGACACAGCGGTTGATCCCGAAGGGCACAATGAGTCGGCTCCGGAACAATACGCCGGCGAACGGCAGGCGCATCCCCATGAACCTGACTTCGAATCAGATCAGGGCCACCTGATTGACACGCAGGTATAGATGAACCCTCAAATTTCGTACTGGATACTTACTGCATCAACCCTGATGGAGATTCTGCTCATCGGTCTCGCCTTTTTTTTCTATGGCAAGCTGAAGAAATCCGAACTTCTCGTGCGTTCCCTGCAAGACAGACAAGAGGAATTCCTGCAAAAATTGGACATGAACGCCCGTCTGGAAAAAGAAATCATAGGCACTTTCACCAAACGTCAGGAAGAACTGACTGCCCTCGAAGAAAAGCTGCATTACCGCGCCCTTGAAATGCGCCGGCTGCTTGAACAGGCTGAAAATTTCACCAAATCGCCGCAGTTTCTGCGACAGACAATCCTGAGCGGATTCAAGCGCGGTCAGTCAGCCGAAGCCCTGGCACAGGCTACGGGACTGAGCGTGGACGAAGTGGAACTCATCCTTGACCAACCAAAAAATTGAAGCCAGATATCCTTGCCCGCCCCATGAACCACCCCCGCGCCAATCATTGACAAGCCAACCATTTTTATGCGGCGTTTGAGCGGGCCTTTTTTCCGTTCAAATTATGAAGGCCGACAATCCAGCCGCTGAATTCCAACATATTTTTATGAAAAAAACACTGTTCCCCATAACCCCCGACAAACCTTGGCTTGCGCCTCTGGCAGGATATTCCGATCTCCCTTTTCGGCTCCTGTGTCACGAGTATGGATGCAGCGCGGCCGTGACGGAAATGGTCAGCGCGAAGGGACTGATCTACAACAGTCCTGGCACCAAGGAGCTTCTTCAGACCTGTGATGAAGACAGCCCCCTGATCGTACAGCTTTTTGGATCGGAAGAGCCTTTTCTTGTTCAGTCCATCGAACGCCTGCGGGAAGCGGGCTTCCGCTATTTCGATCTCAACTGCGGTTGCCCGGTGCGCAAGGTTGTGAAAACAGGCAGCGGCGCAGCCCTGCTCAAGGAACCGGAAAAGCTCCTCGGCATTGCGAAATCCATGATCAACGAAGTAGAGCCCGGTTGCATGGGCTTCAAGATCCGTCTGGGCTGGTATGTCGGGCAACCAGTCTACCTACAGGTGGCCACCAAACTCGAGGAACTGGGCGCTGGCTGGGTGACCATGCATCCGCGCTTCGGAGCCCAGGGTTTCACCGGACATGCCGACTGGTCCCATCTGAAAACGCTGAAGGAACACGTGAGCCTGCCTGTCATCGCCAGCGGAGATCTCTTTCACGCGGAAGATGCCATGCAATGCGTCGAACAAACCGGTGTGGATAGCATCATGTTCGCGCGCGGAGCCTTGAACGATCCGTCAATTTTCAAACGATATCTGCACTTGCTACGAAAAGAAGAGCCGGATTCAAATTCATGGACGCACATGGTTGGCATGGTTCGCAGGCTCAGTGAGCTCTATCCGCAGCATGACATGGAGAGGCTTGGCCTGCTCAAAATGCGCACGCTGGTGCCCAGATTCCTTAAAGGCCTGCCCGGAGCACGCGCGATCCGTCGCGATATCGTATTCTGCAAGTCATGGGACGATGTTTTCAGGATTTTAGAAGCCGGCATGAATGAACCCGAGGAGGAGATCTGAAATGGAACTTGTCATCGCTAAAACAGCGGGCTTTTGCATGGGAGTGGACATGGCGCTGCACAAGCTGGACAACGCCGTGGCCGCTCCACCTCAAGATGTAACCATCTACACTCTGGGCCCCATCATCCATAATCCGCAGGTCCTGGCACGATACAAGGAGCAGGGGGTGCTGCAAACCGACGGAACAAAACCTTTGAAAACGGGAGATGTCGTGGTCATTCGCGCCCATGGAATCCCAAGGCGCATACAGTTGGAACTGGAAGCACAAAACGTGACGATCGTTGATGCTACCTGTCCCAAGGTCAAAAAAGCCCAAATTCTTATCCAGAGGCAAGCCGAGCAGAACAAACACCTGCTTCTCTTCGGAGAACGCGATCATCCAGAAGTGCAAGGACTGGTGAGTTACGCCCCTAGGCACACCGTGTTCGAAACTCTCGAAGAATTGTGCGCACATGGAATTGATTCTGCTGAAACCTATTTTCTTGCGGCCCAGACCACGCAAGACAGGGAATCTTTCAATGCCGTACGCGAATATCTCATCAAGCATGTCGATGCAGACATGACTATTCTCGACACGATCTGCATGGCAACCAAGGACCGTCAGGAGGAAGTCCGCGAGCTGTCCCACAAGGTTCAGGCAATGGTCATCGTCGGAGGAAAGAATAGCGGAAACACAAGAAGATTGGCTCAAATAGCGCAGGAATCAGGGATATTCGCAGTCCACGTCGAAACAGCTGAAGAGCTCCCCCTGGAGGAACTTGCCGCGTTTGAACGTATCGGGTTGACCGCTGGAGCCTCAACCCCTTCCTGGATCATTGAGGATGTCGCACAGACACTTCGCATGGCTCTTCCTGACAAGGTATAGACGGCCTCGTAGACGCCACAAGATGACGCGGTCAGCCTCCTTGGATTGGAGCCCCATTATCTCACATGAAAAATTTATGACTATATGAAAAGAGACGAGCGCTTACGCAGAAACAGAAAAAGGTGGCGGCTTTTAACAAGCCCCACCTTTCTAGAGAAGAGAAAAAAAAGGTCCTGGCGACGACCTACTTTCCCACAAGTGAACTTGCAGTATCATCGGCGCTGGAGGTCTTAACTTCCGAGTTCGGAATGGAATCGGGTGGTTCCCCTCCGCCGTGGTCACCAGGACGAAATATATAAGAGAAACAGGTGAAGAGAGAGAGTTAAGACTCACGATCTATTAGTACCGGTCAGCTGAACACATTACTGCGCTTACACTTCCGGCCTATCTACCAGGTGGTCTGCCTGGGATCTTCAGTGTCTTGCGACAAGGGAGAACTTATCTTGTGGCTGGTTTCCCGCTTAGAT
>NZ_FORX01000028.1 GCF_900114115.1 Desulfomicrobium apsheronum
AAAACCACGACATAGGGAACGCCGACCTGACGAGCGAGCAGGATGTGCTCACGAGTCTGGGGCATGGGACCGTCGGTGGCGGCGACAACGATGATCGCGCCGTCCATCTGGGCCGCGCCGGTGATCATGTTCTTGATGTAGTCGGCGTGACCGGGGCAATCCACGTGAGCGTAGTGACGCTTGGAGGTCTCGTACTCGACGTGCGCGGTGGCAATGGTGATACCGCGTTCCTTTTCTTCGGGAGCCTTGTCGATCTCATCGAACGCTACAAAGGATCCACCGCCCTTGAGGCTCGCGATCTTGGTGATCGCGGCGGTCAACGTGGTCTTGCCATGGTCGATATGACCAATCGTACCAATATTGACGTGCGGCTTCTTTCTTTCAAATTTTTGCTTGGCCATACATTACCCCCTAATAAAATTACGAATTACTATATATGTATAAGTGAGTGCTTCTTCAGAAGAGATGAGGAAAAATGGAGGCGCAAGACTGGTGAGACGAGGAAATGGAGCGGGAAACGGGACTCGAACCCGCAACCCTCAGCTTGGAAGGCTGATGCTCTAGCCATTGAGCTACTCCCGCATTTCATCTCAGTAGTCAGGCGACAGCATGATCTCTGTCTCCTACTGGTTTTCACGGCTTCTTCTTGGTGGAGGGGGGAGGATTTGAACCTCCGAAGGCGTACGCCGACAGATTTACAGTCTGTTCCCTTTGGCCACTCGGGAACCCCTCCATCACCTGGAGCTGGCGATGGGACTTGAACCCGCAACCTGCTGATTACAAGTCAGCTACTCTACCAGTTGAGCTACGCCAGCCCGTGAGAACGAAGTCATTATGAGCATTCAATCTCAAAGGCAAGCATTATTTTTCAGGAAATTAAAAAAAGCGTCTTTCGACGCTTTTGACTCAGGCCCAGGCAGGTACCCCTACAGGCACGAGCACCGGGTCAGGGCATTTGGGACGGCTCGCAATGTCTTCAAGAGCAACAAAATCCAGAAATTCTGACTGATTATCAAAAAGATAACGCATGAATTTGTTATTGAAGTCATGCCCGGAACAGGAGACCTCAAAATGGCCCCAAATGCGATGACTGCCCACAGCGATATCACCCATGAAATCCAAAATCTTGTGGCGCACCATTTCGTCTGCGAAACGCAATCCTTCGGGGTTGACCACTCCGTAGTCGTCAAAGACAACGGCATTTTCAAGTGAACCGCCAAGAGCCAGGCCGTTTTTCTGCAACCACTCAACATCTTTCATGAACCCGAATGTTCTGGCCCGGGCGATGCGGTGGGAGAAAGTAAGCGGAGTCGACTCAAAACTAAAATTCTGCGTGCCAATCTGCGGATGCGGAAAGTTGATTCGATAGTCAATCTTCAAGCCATTGAAAGGCTTGGCCACAACGCGCTTTCCGTCCTGCTCGAAAACAAGGGTACGCTTGATCTTGGCAACCTCACGGGGACGATCGAGAACCCGGATCCCTGCGGAATTGATCAGGTACACGTATACGGAAGCGCTCCCGTCGAGAATAGGGATTTCCTCTCCATTAACTTCGACAAGAACGTTGTCTATTTCCAAACCGACCAGGGCGGCAAGGAGATGTTCCACCGTGGAAACCTTGGCCCCAGCGGTACCCAGCGTTGTGGCCAGCCCAGTGCCTACGACCTTTCCAGGCTCCGGCACCACGACCTGTCGCCCGCTCTTGGTCGACAACGAAAAAATGACCCCTGTATCGGCAGGCGCAGGCTTGAGAATCATCTCAACCTTCTGGCCGCTATGCAAACCGACACCGGAGCATCGAACTTCTTTTCGTAGTGTAGTCTGTTTCATGACCAGCCATTATCAAACTTCATGCCATAAACCATGCAATCGCAATACATTGAGATTAATCACTTTAAAGTGAACTGCGCACATCACCCTCGGCGACAGTTCCTTTCAGACAACATGATAAGTGCTAAAAAACAACAACCGCCACTCGGTCCAGCCCAGCATAATCCTTCACGATACGCACATTCCTGGTGATGTCTGAAAACAACTCGATCATGGCGTGTCCATGGGAGTGGTCAATTTCGCAAAGGAGCAAGGATCCGGCCTTCATGGCGCCGCGAAGCGACAGAGCCAGGGCACGATAACAATCCAGACCGTCAGGACCGGAAAAGAGCGCGATTTCCGGTTCATGACAAAGTACTTCCCGGCTAAGTGATTCTCTTGTGGACAAGGGTACGTAGGGAAGATTTGCGAGCACAACATCGAAAGCACCGGTGCGCAGAGATTTGAGCAGATCTCCTTGCAAGAAGAGAATCCGGTCCGTAACATTGTGAAGCCGCGCATTCTTGCGTGCGACCTTTAGCGCATCAAAGGAAATGTCAACCGCCACAATTCGACAGTCGGGAAAAAGCTTGGCGCACGATACGGCCAAGGCTCCACTTCCAGTACCGACATCGAGGACCTTCAGGCATGCATCCTTGCCCAACGATTCGAGCAAATGATCGATAATCAGCTCCGTTTCGGGCCTGGGAATAAGCACCTCGGGGCCGACGTGAAACGCAAATCCATAAAATTCCCTTTCCCCGACAATGTACGCCACAGGCTCTCCGTCCATCCGCCGGCTGCCGAGTTCTTCCATCCGCAAGCGACATGGCTCGTCCACCGGGGCGCCACTCTCAAGAAGCATGTCGAGCCGGGAAATGCCAAGGACATGCGCAAGCAGAACCTGCGCGGACAGGCGGGGGGAATCAACACCGCTTTGCAGCAGCAATTTCTCCCAGTGCTCCAGTATTGATTTGCGGGACTGCATGGATAAAAAAAAAGCCGAGTCTCCTCAGCTTTCTTTCATGGCTTCTGCTTGGTAATGCTGAACCAGACCATCAATGATGTCATCGATGTGACCCTCCATGGCCTGATCAAGATTGTAAAGCGTGAGGTTGATGCGGTGGTCGGTCACACGCCCCTGCGGATAATTGTAGGTGCGAATGCGCTCGGAACGATCTCCCGAGCCCACCTGTGACTTGCGATTGTCGTCATAGGCCTTCTTCGTCTCATCCTGGGCAGCCTGAAGAAGACGGGAACGCAGCACTTTGAGTGCCTTGGCCTTGTTCTTGTGCTGCGACTTCTCATCCTGACAAATGACGACCAGACCCGTGGCGAGATGAGTGATGCGAATGGCCGAGTCGGTCGTGTTGACCGACTGCCCGCCCGGACCGGAAGAACGGAACACATCCACCCGGATATCGGTCGGTTCGATCTTCACATCTACTTCTTCAGCTTCCGGCAGAATCGCGACTGTGATGGCGGACGTGTGAATACGGCCCTGACTTTCGGTTGCCGGGACACGCTGGACCCGATGTGCACCCGACTCAAACTTGAGCTTGCTGTAAACATTGGTCCCGGAAACGGACGCAATAAGTTCCTTGAAGCCGCCAGTCCCTGTGTCACTGCTGCTCAAGACTTCCACACGCCAGGAATGCAATTCGGCATAGCGCGAATACATCCTGAAGATATCGGCCACAAACAAAGCCGCCTCTTCCCCGCCGGTACCGGCACGGATCTCAAGGATGATGTTTTTCTCATCCAGGGGATCCTTGGGGGTCAAAAGCTGCTTGAGCAACCGCTCCTGCTCCCCGATCCTGGCTTTCAGAATGACAATTTCCGCCTGGGCCATCTCGCAAAGCTCGGGATCCGGATCCTTGGCAAGCTCCTGATTTTCAGCCATCTCGCGAAGCAATGTCTTGTAAAGCTCGAACGCCTTGACGATCTCGTCAAGCTCAGCATGCTTTTTGGCGATTTTTCGATAGCGCTCCTGATCCTGAAAAATCTCAGGAGTACTCATTTCGCGCTCAAGTTCGCGGTACTTTGCCGCAAGACTTTCTAATTTATCGACCATGTGTATGCTGCGCTCGACTTCGGCTAAATTTCAACAATTATTTTGCCAGGCTGGCGTATTTCTTTCTGAACCTGTCGATACGACCGGCAGAATCGATAAAACGCTGCTCACCCGTGAAAAAGGGATGGCAATGCGAACAAATTTCAACATTGAGTTCCGCGCCAACAGTGGACTTGGTGGTGAACTCGTATCCGCAGGCACAACGTACCGCAGTTTCATAAACCTTGGGATGCAAATCTTTCTTCATGGGAAACCTCCAGTTTCAAAAGAGAGAGGACAACTAAACCACTCGGAGACGAATGGCAAGTCGAAATTCACGCGACCTGAATTTGGGAAAAAGGGAGTTAGGAAAGGCCCTTGGCCTGATTTATGGAAATATTGAAGGCCACGGAAAAAATATGGTGCATGAAATCCACGTATTCAACGGCAACATTTTCCGGAACCGAAATTCTGGCCGGCGCGAAATTCACGATGCCCCGGACGCCCGCTTCAATCAGGTAATTGGCGGCACGCTGGGCTCGTTCGGGAGGAGTGGTGATGATTCCTATTTCAATCTCGAGTTCGCTGACTTTTTCTTTAAGCCTGCGCGAACAGACGACCTCCAGACCGGCGACTTCCTCGCCAATCTTGAAGGGATCGCAATCAAAGGCTCCCACGAGAATAAACCCGCGACGCCTGAAAATGCCGTGTCTGAGCAATGCCCGCCCCAGATTGCCGACGCCGACCAGCGCGACATTCCATGTCCGGTCGATGCCAAGAGACTGTTTGATGGCGGTCAGCAAATCCTGAACATAATATCCAACGCCTCGCACGCCGAATTCACCAAAATAAGCCAAATCTTTTCGAATCTGCGAAGGATTTACGCCGCAAGCACGGGCCAGGCCGTCGGAAGATATGACGGAATCGCCCTCTTGAAGGAGCGTCTCCAAAACTTGTACGTAGACAGCCAATCGCTGAATCGTGGCGCGAGGTATGTGGGCGCTTTTCAAAATGACTCCAAGCAATAACTTTGTGAGCTATTTCATTAAAATAGCAAAAAAAGGGGGGGGAGGCCGGGCCTCCCCCCCTTTTTTCGATCAGAGTTAGCCAACGAAGGGGTTGGCGAACAGCAGGATCAGGTTAACAACCAAGGCGTAGATGGCCAGGGATTCGATCAGAGCAAGACCGATCAGCATGGTCACGGTGATTTTGCCGGAAGCTTCGGGGTTGCGGGCGGTGCCTTCGCAAGCAGCCTTGACGGCAAGACCCTGTGCGATGCCACAACCAGCAGCGGCAATGGCCATTCCCAAAGAAGCGGCCCAAGCGATGGTGGAGATGACTTCAGGAGCAGCGTCAGCGGCGAAAGCGGAAGAAGCGACAGCTACCAGAGCGACAGTGGCCAGTACGGACAGAAAACCTTTACGCATGATTCAAAAACCTCCTAAAACGTATAATGATTAGTGGTCGAAAAGACCATTTCCCCCAAATTAGTGCGCTTCTTCGAATGCGCCCTTCAGATAGAGCATGGAAAGCATGAAGAAGACCAAAGCCTGGATGACTTTCAACAACATGAACAGGAAGTAAATCGGAACGGTGGATACGACCGGAGCCAGCATGAACAGCAGGACCAGCACGATTTCCTCACCCTTGATGTTTCCGAAAAGTCGCAAAGAGAGCGAAAGCATGCGTGCGAAATGCCCGATTACCTCGATGGGAAAGATAAGCGGAGCAAGCCACGGCACAGGTCCGGTGAAGTGATGGATGTAGTGAAATCCATGCAGCTTGAATCCCCAGTACTGGTAGTACACAAACACGAACACGGCCATGGCCAGAGTGGTGTTGATGTTCGCCGTAGGAGCGTCCAGGCCGGGCACCAGACCTTCGTAGTTGCTGAACAGGATGAAAATAAACAGGGTCGCAAGTACCGGGAAGACCTTTCGACCGTCTTCGCCCATGTTGGCAACGACAAAGTTCTCTAATGATTCGATGAGCAGCTCAAAAAAGTTCTGCAACCCTTTAGGAACAAGGGAGAGTTTTTTCGTGGCCAATATGCCAAGAGCGATGAGCACACCCATGACCACCCACGCGTGGAGGACTTGGCCCGGTATCAAGCTGTGACCATGAGCGTCCACGAGACCAATGGCTTTTACTACTTCCTCTACTAAGAAAATTGGATGTAAATCCCCTGCCATTTTTACGCCTCCTTAGAAGTTTTCCCCAAAAATTGTGACATTCCCCAAAGCAAAATATTGATCAGCACAGTGGAAAAACCCATCAGCAGCCAGACACCCGAGGATCCCAGATGAGCGATCAGCACATAAAAAGCCAATGCCGTTATCATCAGGCGTCCGTAAAAGCTGAAAATCTGAACAACCACCGCACTTTTTTGCAAATAGACCAATTCCTGAATCAACTTGGCCAGCGCCAGAAAGTTGAGGGTTCCAAGCAGCACACCGGTTGCCAGGTCCAGGCCTTTCCAGCCAAAAGCCAACGCCGGCAGGGCTCCAAGCAGAAAATAAACCTGGCGCAACGCCATCTTGCGCACTTCCGGGACGTGAAACCCCCGGGCGTAGAGAACGCGCTCAATCTTTTTCTGCATTGTTGCGAGCATCGGCTTCCGCTTCTTTCTTCTGGATGCGCTGCATTTCCCGAAACATGTTCCTGTATCCGGCGATGATGCCGAACACCAAAAAAATCAGCGTCAACCAAGGTTTTGTTCCGAAATATTTGTCGAGATAGTAGCCCATGGCAAAGCCCACTACCACCCCGGATACCAGCTGAAGCCCCATCACCGAAGCAATACCCAGCGACTCGAAATGTTTGGAATTTTTCCTGTTAAAGAGCATATGTTCGTCTCGATGGGTTTTTGCTGTCCCAGATCGTTCGTGCAATAAATCACAAATCGAAGTCGGGGCTACCACACCCCCCAACTTCGCGTCAACCAAAGTTTTTCGCCTGATGAATTTTAAACCCCCTCCACCCATGCCCTGCGCGCACATCCATAATTACAAAGCCCAATCCCGTCGAAAGTGGTCGGCTTGCCAGCAGGACCTATTCGCACTATGCCCGGACACGAAATCAACAACCCCGGCATAAAAGCCGGCAGCACGAGAATCAATGAAAAACATCCCTGAACTCAAAGCCCGTCAACTCAAGATCGAGCCGGACCCACGCAAGATCCTGCGCAGCAACGATATCCGCGACAACACAAACGCCGTTTGCCTGTTCCAGCCCAGAGCCCGCAAGGCCCTGGAAATGGGGCTCTCCATTCCGGGCATGGAATACAATGTCTATGTCGCCGGAGAACCGGGACTTGGACGGACATATCTTGTCGAGAACTTTCTTCTCCCCCGGGCCAAGGAAGGAACGACGCCTCCAGACCTCGTCTATCTGAACAACTTCGACAATCCCGACAAGCCGCTCCTGGTCAGCCTGACGCCCGGTCAGGGCAAGGTTCTCAAAGAGAATCTGCAGCGCGTCGTCAAACGTCTTCGCCGCGACCTGCCGCGCCATTTCGAACAGGCCAGCTACCTTCGGCTCCAGAACAAACTCTTCACCAAGCTGGCCCTGGTGCGGGACGATCTGATGGACAGGATGGATGAAGCCGCCCAGAAAAAAGGATTCAGCCTGAACATCGACGACACCGGAGCGGTTTCACTAACGCCGCTGGTGGACGGCAAGGTCCTCAGTTCGGAAGAATTCGAACGTCTTGAGTCCTCCCAGAAGAAAGTCATCAAGGACCAGAGCAGCGCCGTGCTGAACACCATCGCGGACCTGTCACGGTTGGTCAATAAAAGCGAGCAGGAATTCCGGGCCAAGGAAGTGCAGTTGGCGCAAGAGCATGCCGCAAGCCTCGTGGACCGGCTGCTTATGCCCATCCACAAGAAATTCGCTGAAAACAAGGCGCTCAAGAAATATTTCGATTCCTTCAAGGAAGACATTCTTGAAAACCTTCCCCACTATCAGGGTCGGCAGGAGCGCGAACCCCGCACCGGGCCGGAACAGCAGGGGGAAGGCCTGTCGGACTCCTTTTTCCAGCGCTACGACGTCAACCTCTTTGTGGACAATTCCGAAGTCACCGGCGCGCCCGTGGTCAAGGAAATCAACCCCGGCTTTTTCAATCTTCTCGGCTGCGTGGAGCGTGAAACGGAATGGGGCACCTACTACACCGACTTCTCCCTGATCAAGGCCGGAGCGGTGCATCGCGCCAATGGCGGATTCCTCATCCTGCGCGTGGACGACCTCCTGAACCACCCCGCCGCCTGGGAAGGCCTGCTGCGCTGCCTACGCACCAAGCAATCGAGTCTGGACGACCCCACGGACCATTATGACATGCTGCGCACCCGCACCATCAGTCCGGACCCGATCCCGCTTGCCCTCAAGGTTCTGCTCATCGGTGACGACGAGACATACGAACTGCTCTACATGCATGACGAGCGGTTCCGGAAGATATTCAAGCTCAAGGCGCATATTCAGGACACCGTCGAGCGCACCCCCGAGTCCATCACCGGATATGCCCAGGCCCTGGATCGCGCCGGACGCGAATCCGGCCTTCGCGGATTCACGAAAGACGCCTTCGCGGAACTGGTGAACTACTCCACCCGCATGGCTGAAGACCGGGAGCGCCTGTCCCTGCATTTTTCGCATTTGCGCGAAATCATGATCGAATCCAATGCCCTGGCTAACACCCAGGACAAACGGGTCATCGACGCCGTCATCGTGAAGCAGGCCCTGGAGGAACGCGAATACAGGACCAACCTGTACCAGGAGGAGTTCCTGCGCGAATACGATCGCAAATCCATCAAGGTGCGCACCCAAGGGCAGGGAGTCGGCGTGGCCAACGGCCTGTCCGTGACGCAGGTCGGGGATTACGTCATGGGCCTGCCGCATCAGATATCCTGCACGGTGGGCGTGGGCCACGGCGGCATCATGGATCTGGAACGCGAAGCCGAGCTCGGCGGTCCGATCCACACCAAGGGCATGATGATCCTCAAAAGCTACTTCGTGAACCTGTTTGCCCGCAACAAGCCGCTCGTCCTGACCGGCAGCCTGTGCTTCGAGCAAAGCTACGCCCAGGTCGACGGGGACTCGGCGTCGGGCGCGGAACTTGCCGCCCTTCTCTCCGCCCTTTCAAACGTGCCGATCCGCCTCGATCTGGCCTTCACAGGGGCCATCTCCCAGTCGGGAGCGATCATGGCCGTGGGCGGGGTCACGCACAAGGTGGAAGGCTTTTTCGAGGTCTGCAGGCGACGCGGCCTCACCGGTCAGCAGGGTGTTTTGCTGCCCAGGGACAACATCGTGCATCTGGTGCTTCGGGACAATGTGCTGCAGGCCATAAAGGACCGGCAGTTTCATATCCACCCTGTGAGCACCATCGAGGAGGCCATGGAGTTTCTGACAGGCAAGAGAGCTGGAGAACGGCTGAAAGACGGTCGTTTTTCGCAAAACTCCATCTATGCGGCCGTAGACGAGAGGCTGACCGAACTTGCGGTCCTTGCGGAAAAGAAATGCACCATGCCCAGGCGAAAAGGCATAAAGAAAGCCGGATCCTGAAAAGGACCCGGCTTTCTGTGGCTTTCATTCCGGATTCTCGAGCAGACCCGGCTTTTTCTCACTGCGCCAGCAGCTCCGGATTTCTCTGCCCCATTGCCCCATAAAGCTCGGCCACGGACCGCTCATAATCCGATAAGGCCTCGTGCAGACTGGCTTCGCTGAGCGTCTGCTTGGATTGGGCATCAAGGACATCCGTGTTGGTACCTACCTGGGCCTCGTATCTGGCCACGGCCATGCGGTAGCTCTCCTTGGCGGCGATCAGGCCCTGTCTTGCGGCAGCTATGCGTTTTTCGGCGGCTTGAATCTGCAAAAAGCTCTTCTTGACCTCAAACGAGGCGTCGTTCTCAAGATTCTGATACTCCTGACCCAGCCGGCTCACATTTTTTTCCGCCTGCTTTTCCCCGTAATAGGTCTTTCCCCATTCAAAAAAGGTCCACTTCATCCCGACCTGAGCATTCCACTGGCTGGGCGTATGGTAGTCTCCGCCGTGCACCAGGGGATCCTCCCCTTGGCGGATGTAATTGAAGTCGGCGGCCACCTGCGGATAATACGGCACAGCCGCCAGCACCTTGTCCTTTTCGGCCAGCATGACGGATTGGCGGGCAATGCGCAGATCCGGACGATGCCGCCCCGCACGCTCCAGGCATTCTTCCAGGGTCAGCGGCATGGGGAAATACCGCAACTCCCCGACATACGCCACATCCGCCTCCACGCTCTTGCCGAGCAACGTGTTCAGCTGGGCGTTTAACGTCGCCTCGTTGTTTTTTGCGGTCAGCAGCACCTGTTCGGCCGTGGCCACGTCCACCTCGGCCTGCAGCATGTCAAGCTTGGGACGCAGGCCCACCTCGTAGAAAGCGGTATTAACCTTAAGCTGCGACCGCAACCGGACAAGAGAATCCTCGGCGGAACGTACATTCTCCCGCGCCTGCAGCAAGCGCAGAAAAGCGTCCTGGATGGCGACGATGAGCCGCAGCTCCACATTGTCGATCTGCGACGCGACCTGCTCCTTCTGCAAGATGGCCTTTTCGTGCGTCGTCAGCAGGTTGAATCCGGTAAACAGCGGCTGGTGCACATTGAAGGTGAGTTCCCAGTTATCCAGCGTGCCGACGTTGACCCCGAAGGACTGCGGCCGCTCGTCGAGGCGGGTATAGCCGTATGCCGTGCCCAGGGATGGCCCAAAAGCCGCCTTGGCCGATTTGACGGCATAGTCCGAGGCCATAAGCGCCTCGCGCGCTGCCAGAACCGAAGGATTCGACTTCAGCCCGATCTCAACGGCTTCCCGCATGGTCAAGGTCTCCACGCCCCAGGCGGGCAAGGAAAAGAAACAGAAGAAAAACATGCACAAACCGCATTTCAATATTTTCATAAAACACTCCGGAACCGGTTGTTTGAAAAGTTTTCCCGGCAATCAGGGGCACATACTCTCCCCTGCCTCAAAACGCCACCCCGCAGCATGTCGCCCCCGACTTGTGAAGAAAAGCACTTGAAGTCACGAAGGATCTCGCCTATGTTTTCGGACTAGATCATAATCAAGAGGAGGCATCCCATGTTTTCTGGACTCATTCTTGCCTTGGGCCTTTGCTGCGTCGGTCTGATCGTCTATTCCCTGAACAAGGAACACGGCCCCGACAAGCATCACCATTAATCTCCAATTCCGCCCTTAGCTCAGCTGGATAGAGTAGCGGACTTCGAATCCGGGGGTCACATGTTCAAATCATGTAGGGCGGGCCAATTTTATCAAGGGGTTATGTGGAACAATCCGTAGCCCCTCCTTTATTGGGTGGGACTTTGGGTGGGACTTTTATGGCACAGCTTTTGCCCAAAAGCCTCCATCGCAAACCTCTCGCTGCCATCCATGCTGTGCAGATAAACCTCTGTCGTACTTCTATTTTCATGGCCAAGAATTTTTTGAATGCTCACGATTGGAACATTGAGACTTTCTAAAATAGAAGCCCCTGAATGCCGCAAAGCATGATATCTAAAATACTTGACGTTTGCCCTTTTGCACAGCGTGGTCATGATGCGCTTACGGTCTTTATAAGGCCCGACAACATAATTTCTTTGATTTCTATCGAAGTATCTATGCCAAAATACCCAAGGTCTGTCAGGCACCTTCTCGTGGAATCGACGATTAAGAATCTGAAACAATTCTTCAGTCATCGGCACTTTCCTTGGAGTCAAATGCCCTCCCCTCTTTTTGCGGGTATATAACGCAACAAAACGCTCTTCTAAATTAACATCATCCCAAGTCAGCCGATTAATTTCACTCATCCGAGCCATGGTAAACCTGATTACATTGAGATAGTCTTGCGTTTCTGGATCAGCTAAGGAAATAATAGCTTCTATATCTTCAGGACGAGGGACATACTTCAATTTTTTTTCCACGGGTAGAAAGGGCAAACCGTCAGTCGGATTATCCTTCAGCCATTTCCATTTTTTTGCATGATTGAAGAGTGCCCGTAAAAAGCGTATCTCCTTGTTTCCTACATGAGATGATTTTTTTGCTCGCTTCAGAATGAATTTCTGCACCATCTCCGGAGTGATTTCGTCCGCAGCCTTCTTCCCCCATTCGGCAACCCACCGTTTGGCCATGTACCTCAGGTCAGAATAATGGCGCTCAGAGTTGTAGGCTTGGACATAATCGAGCCTTCTATTCACTAGCTCCAAGAAGCCCATGTCGATTTTTTCGGGCGGTGGGTTCTTGAGCAGGGTTTTCACCTCCTTCCGTTTGTCCGCCTCCGCTTCTCTTGCTGCGGACTTGGTTTTGAACTGGCTGGCGTGATACCGAACTCGATTCATGACAAAGTCGTACCGCCATACCTTTCTCTTCTCGTCGAAATAAACGCTCATAAAGGTCCTCCTCACATGGAAAAAAGAGAGACCCTCCGAGCTTCACGCCGCCCAATTCTTGCCAATGCTTGTAGACCCAGCTACAGCTTTTGTGCACGAATTTGGCGACCTCCTCGGGCGTCATAATACGCCTTTCGGCCTGGCTTTCAAAGTCTCTCTTCATCCCAAAAATCCGGTTAGTGTTCACAATGAGGAGAGGACTAAAATAATATTTGGGGCTGGGACGGTCGTAGCCTACCAGATTTTAGCGGGCCTGAATTTCAACAAGTTGCCTCTGGAGGATGGAGTGGTGGAGCGAAATCAAGGGGATTTTGGGAACATCTCTGTAGACGAGATTCGAGAGTTGCTAAGTGAATATCAAGATGTAGTTAATGAGTACGCAAAAAAGGTTGAATATTTTTCTCTTAAGAAAGTATTTTTCAAATATATTGAGTCTGATGATGGTGAATTTTTTGATTACCTAAGGAATTTAAAAGAGACAAAAAAAAAGAAACAACACATAATTTATACTGAAAGTAAAGCGCTTGAAATATCTCAAAGTTCAAAAAACAATGAATATGTTGTTTATGATGAAAATGACGAAAAATATCTAGAATTTATTGATGAACGTAATAGAAAGTTAGTTATGGATAGAGATGTACCTATATTAATAAATTACCGTTCATTGATTCATACGTTAGATTTTGAAGAGATTGATTCTGATGAAAAAGTAGAGAGCGTTCAGTATTTGACGCACAAATTGAAAGAATCAGGTGTGTTGAAAAATGATTTTGATTTAATGATTAGCATTAAGGTTGAGTGTGCTAGAGCATGTATTGATTTTATAAATACATCTCTTCATGATTCAGAATTTGACAGTGAAGCAGTTGATGCTTTTTTTAGACTTGGAAGAATTGTAGGCATACTTGAGATACTTTCAAATCTAAATAATGAAGATATGCTGGTTAAGCTGTTAAAAATTTTAGCTTCGAAGGCGCATGATGATAGATATGAAGCTAAAAGAAAAAATTATACAAAAGCCATAAATATGGCTATTGATTTATGGAAAAGTGGCGATAGAAGAGATTTTAAAAAAATGGCAAAACATGTTTGTTTTGAGATCAACGAAAATTATCAAAAAGACTATTCTCGAAAAAATAATGGAAAGCCATTGCCAAAAGATAAATTAATAACATATAAAAAAGTTTATGATGCTCTTAAACCAATAGAACACTGGTATAAGGAAAAGTAGCTCCCCTTCTTTGTAGAAGGGGAGCTTTTTTTAAGCAGCCTCTTGCTGCTGGTTTAAAATATTGATCAACTTTTTCAGGTGATCAGGTTTGCCTTTGCACTGCTGAAGTAAGTTCAGCTGTTCAATGACATGTTCTTTTGGGAGACTTTCGAGATCATCAGCGTCATAGCGATTGCAGACGTATTTGTTGTAATCGCCAAGACGGTCAATGAGGTCTAGGTCTTGAAGGAGTTTGTATAGACGGTCCAGGACAAATGATCCAGCTGCGTTTTTGAATGCGGGTGGTTTACTTTCTGCTTGGACTGTTTTTACGATAGACACATCTCCTTCGAGCCAGCGCTTCAAAGATTTCCCAGTTTCTTCGCTGGGCAAAATGTGCTGACCATCGAAGAGACCGGTTCGGTCTTTACTGGCTGTCCCGACATGACCATCGACAGATAGGTCCATGACCACGGTGAATTCGTACTCGACACCGTCGCGCTGGACAGGGGCAAGTCCGACCTTGGCAACTTTGGTCTTCCCGTTTTCGTTTGTGACTTCGTAGGCGGTTTTGGTCCGCATGGTCACAATGACGTGGCAGGTTGAGCCAAGGATGGCATCGACCAGTGCGTTATGCTGGGGAGTGACCTCACGCCAAGCCGCAAAGGTGTTGCGGACAGACTTCGAGACACGGTCATGCATGTCGAGCACGCCGCCTTCTCCTGTCCATGCATGGCTCAGGCTGTCGAGTATGATAATGTCATAGCCGGCCTGTTCCGCCGCCTTGATGGCGTTGATGTATTTTTCAGGTGAGAAGGGGGGATCGAGCTGAGCGGCATCGTAATTCAAGAGGTGAGAGTAGAGTTCTCCGGAACCTCTTTCGGTATCGATGAGCGCAACACGTCCTTCAAGGCCTTTGGCAATCATGAGGGCAGAGTATGTTTTCCCGCTACCACTAGGGCCGACTAGAGCCAGCCTTAGTTTCGCAGCTTTCCTCTGTGCTTTTTTGAACATAAGGTTTTCCTCCGTATCTATGTTGAAAAGTAACTTTTCTTTCATATGCCGCTAGACACATGCTTCGATGGATGAAGATTGGTTCTGATGTGTTAAGTCGATATTCTTCGTTAAGTTGAACAGGCATTATTTGTGCCCATTTTTCGTCTTCGCTTATTTTAAGTCCACACCAAGCACATCTCATATCATCTCCTAAAAATTGACAACGCGAGACTCATAAAGTCCGAGAAGTTCGTCTTCAAGCCTTGCGTTATCAAGTAGGTATAAATTCCACGATTCTTCGCCAAATGTTTCTAATGCGAGAGCTTCGTCCATATAGCACAGACTTTGCTGATCACACCATGAACAATGCATTCCTGGATTTCTCCAGAAACAGCCACGTTCGATGCTTGAAGCAACTTGGGAGCAGATGTTAAAAATTTCTACAAAGTGTGGAAGGGATCGTGTTGACTCGTCCCAATGAACTTTTGGTTCTTTGGTGCGGATCAAGTACACAAGAGCCACCGGGTAGTGGCTAAACTCCATCGAATCGAAAGGCTGGGTATAAAGATACGCATACAGACTCATCTCAAGAGCAACGCGAGACATTCCCTCTCTGGGGGTTTTCCCGACGGTCTTGAGATCCACGAGGCAAGGAGTTCCGTCTTCACCGATCAACAGTAGGTCAAGATAGCCCAGGAGAGAAATATCTTCGCGAGTTTCCCCCGTGAGTGGGTGGATTAACTGGCATTGATATTCCGTCTCCATGCGTAACGCAGGCAGTGGCCCAAGACCTTCTAGGAATTTCTTGGATTGGAACAGGCATAATTGCTGTGCCGAGATATATTCCTGCTCTGTTTCGTAACAACAGTTTTCAAATGGATTATCTTCCCAAAAGATTCGAGATGATTCTTCCGCAATGTCACTTATCTGGCGATAAACGAGACCTGACTCGACAATATGGTGTATAGCTGATCCTTCTATAAGTGTTTTGGATGCTTTCTTTGCTCTCATGCCTAGTTCATAATGTAGATAATATTTTCTAGGACATGAAAGGTATGTATTCAGCTTTGATTTGCTAAAACGAATACTCATGGACCCTCCAAATGGAAAAGGGAGACCTCTTTCGAAGCCTCCCTTTGGGTGGTTTGATTGCTGCACAATTAAGCGGCAACTTGGACTTCTCCCCGGATATTTCGCGGCGAGAAGTTGTCAGATAAAGGGATATTGTGATCCTCCATGCGAATGCGACGGCGGGGGAGCTCCTCAATTGAATCGTCCACGACCGCCTTCAAGCGAGCCATGTCTTCGGCGACACGCTGCCTGAGGGCATCGTTGTATTTGAGGGCGTAGGGACTGCGGATGTCGTTCACAATTTCTTTTGCGTTTTCGATCATCTCGCGGAGCTCGTCGTCGTTGAACAGGTTGCGCTCCTCGAAGGTGGCAAAGAATTCGGTCAGATTGTCGATCATGCTGCTGCGCAGGATCTTGGGCTTTCCGTCTTCGCCATTGCTGAGTCGGTCCACCATGTGGCCGATAATCTCCGCAAATTCTTCACGCAGAGCCAGCAAAGCCGTCTCCCGTGTTTCCTCCATGAGGTATTGGAATTTTTCCTTTTCTCGTTCGTAGATTTCCGGAGGCAGAACGCTTGCTTCGTTGGGAATGTCGAGAATGACATACCGCCATTCGAAGCGGAACTTGTCCCGGATGTTGACCGGGTAGTCCGTGTCGCGGAAGAGATGTCCAAGAATTGTCTTGGCATCTTCCCGTGCCTGTTCGTACTGCGAAGTGAATGCGCTGACACTTTCCCAATATTCTCGTTCAAATTCCTGAAGGTTTTCTTCGACGAAATGAATTGAATCTTTAGGCACAAGTGTCAGGGATGCCAGGGGAAACGGCAACGCATTCTTGCTCAGGAATTTCCTGGCTTTCTGCGTCACCGTCTTGATGGGACCGAGGTGCTCCGGGTCAACGAGGTGTTTCTTGCCTCGCAGCCAATCGGAATCGCCCAGTCTTTCCAGAGCCGTGGGTTCCAGGGCCTTGCTTCCGGTCCAGCATGATGTCTTGAGCTGCAACAGGCAGCTTTGTCTAAAAATGTTTTCCATGTTCAATCTCCTTGATTATCCGCAAAGCGGAATATGTCTTTTGATTGTTTCTTTGCCACGTTTGTAAAACGCGGGGCACAATTGCACTGAAATTTCCTTGCCAAGTAAATCCTTGATGAATTGAGAGTCTTCAAAGCATGAAGACCCTTCGTATCCTTTTGTCTCGATACGGATTTCTCCGTCATGCGAAACGTCAATGACAATCTGCTTGGGCACGATAAATCCTCCATGCACGCATGAAGCGTGTGGATAAAGTTTGAAATTTGTTGGAAAGATGGAGGCTTTGGAGTAGGGAAAGATGGATGTGCTAAGTTGTTAGAACGATGCGCACTCCGTTATTATTTTTAATTTCGGAGTAACGCATATTTTTTCTTCGTGCTTCAGACAAAACTCTTTCTATGGTGTAGGCTTGTTTGAGAAGTCCAGCTCCTGCTCCAATTCGTTGGGTCAATCCGCCAGTACTCCAGTCATCCCAGTATAATGAGAAGCTGTCGTCCTGTCGGACTACTCCAATTTCATAAGAAGCATCGGCTGCGCTTATTGCATGGTCACAAGGATGTGAACCGTTGTACCATTTGAAAGCTTTCTGCCCGTACATGAACTGAAGAGCGAGGCGATCACAAGCTTTTCGCAAAGCATCGAGATCGTTAATCTTGAGTTCGATTTTACTGATATGGCTCATGTGTCCTCCATTGTAGTTATGGAGTGTTCACATGCCACATCAGCTTCAATCCCTGGTGGCAAAGCGAGTTGTTCACTCTGCGCTGGATAATTCGTAGAGGCAGTTTCGTTGCAGTCGTCAGTCATTTCTCCTCCTGTTTTGTTAGTTTAAAATCGGGTTTGAAGGACTAGGAAGCTTGATCCGCTTCGCAGTCCTGACTTTTCGAGATTCTTCAGGCTCGCCGTCTGGTGTGTTGGCGAACCTAGCCCTTGTCCGAGCCCATTCACGCAAAGCGTTGATTTCTTCGCGCATGGTTCGAGACAAAGGCACGATGGCTGCATAGGCCTTGTCGAGGCCGTCGAACAAGGAATCCTTGGCAAGCTGTTCGATTTCAGCTCCTGTCCATCCGGACAGGTTGTCGGCAAATTCAAGCGGGATTTCTGATCCGTATCTTTTGTTCATGATGCGGATGATTTCCTGACGCTCTGGCTTGCTCGGCATGTCCACGAAAAATGTGGCATCGAACCGGCCTGCTCTTAAAAATTCCGGTGGTAGTTGTGAGATGTTGTTGGCCGTCGCCATGACCAGGACCGGAGACTCTGTCTCCTGCATCCAGGTCAAAAACGTGCCGAACATTCCGGCTGATGTGCCGGAATCGGTATTGGAACCGACTCCAGCGAAAGCCTTATCGACCTCGTCAACCCAAACCACCGATTGTCCGAAGGCATCGATGACCTTGAGGGCCTCCCGCATCCGTCGCTCGGATTCACCGACAAGAGAATTCTTGAGGGCTGAAATATCCAGACGAATGAGGGGCCATCCTAGTAATGAGGCTGTCGCCTTACTGGACAGGCTTTTCCCCGTCCCAGGAACACCAACCAGCAGGATAGCCTTGGGCTTGGGCAGTGAATCATTGTCAGGCGTAAATGCCTTCGTGCGATTCTTGATGAACATTTTGAGTTCATCCAACCCGCCAAGTTCCTTGATGCTGGTCGGTTCCCAGAATTCCAGTAGTCCCGACTTGCGAAGGATTTGCGCCTTCGCGTGCGAGACTACCTTCGTCGAGAAGAAGCCTTTTTGTACCGCCGATAATGCGTAGGCGGCCTCCGCCTCCAGTTCCGTGAGCCCTTTGGCGGCTCGAGCTGCTTTGCGGTTTGGTTTTATATGACAGTGTTTGGCAATGTCGCATTGCAGGTCGTAAAGCTCGCCATCGTTGGGCAATGGTAGATCCATCACGGTAAACAATTTCTCGATCTCTGGACGCAGGTTTAAAACCGGCGTCAGCATGATGAGACTTGAACCGATGGATTTCCATTTTGGAACGCCATTTTGGATGCCTTGAATTACTTCAGGGATTTCCATGAATAGATGAAGGTTGAGGGTCACTAGGACAGAATCGGGTAGTCTTTCGAGCCATCTGATCGCTTCTACAGGATCACGAATCTCTTCAATTGCTTTGAGGGTTGAAGTTTCGCGAATGCCTGTAAGGCAATCCCAGGTGAAAAATTTCCATCCGGGACACCGAATGATGTTTTCGGCGCGATGTGGTTCAGAAGTAACGACGCATAAGGCAGGATAGCCTGCCTTTAAGTAGTCGAGGATCATTGTACCTCCTAAAAAGTAGTTGGTCAGTATGATGATAGCGCTGTTATTCAGCGAATAATTGATATATCTCTATGTAAAAAATAAAAATATCATAGTGACCATTCGGGCGTAATCTAATATACATAGATATGGAACATCGAAAAAAGCTATCCTTGCCCGTTGTGTCCCTAAGCGCTGAGTATTTGGTCATAGGCCATCTGCTAAGGCGCAACATTCTGACTTACAAAGCCCCGCCCAACAATCAGGGGTATGATCTGCTGTGCACGCATCCAGATCCTGCACACGCTACGAAAACGCTCCGTGTCCAGGTCAAGAGCAGGTACCAAACAGATTGTGATCGGAGTTTTCCTGTCAGGCGAGATTCATTCAGGCATTTCGACTACCTGGTGGCAGTCTTCCTGAATGTGGGGTTGTTCTTCTGTCCATTGGACGAGGCCGACGATCCGAAGAACTACAAGGGCGACGTGGAGTTTGTCGTGTTGCCCAATCACGTGGCCCTGGACATGCTCCGTGCCGTTCAGTCTGGGTTCAGCAAAGTTCACTTGCCGAAGGCAGGCATGGAATGTTACCGAAATGATGAAGGATTTGAGTTGATCGCGAGAGATTTACGGGTTGATTACCCGTCAAGAATGACGACAAGAAAGAGCAGATGATGCAATGTCAATGCTAAATTACTTCTAAAACGTACTGAAGGAATAAACAGTGAAATTTGTTTGCGTACTAAACAGTATTCAGCCGTACAAAGATGATCTTGATATTATGCCAAGCGTCTTTAAGCATTCTTCGTGTTTTTTGAGTACGTTGGCGAAGGCTTATGGAAAGACGTTCTCAAAGAAAACGTATAAAACATATGTTGAGAATGTTAAAAAATTTAAGTTACGGTACAATGCTTATAATCCTGAGTTATGGATAGATTCTGGCGGTTATCATTTTGTTAAAGGAGAGTATTCAAAGGTCAATGTTGATACATTGATCGATGGCTATCATTTGTTTTTGAAGGAAGAGTTTGAATCCTACGATAAGATTTTTTCACTAGACCTTCCGTTAAAGGCAGATAAAAAAACGCAATATTCTATAAACAAAAAAAGTATTGAACATTCTTTGAATGTCATAAAAGAAAATGATGCCGTTAAAGATAAGATGTATTTTGTCGGTCAATTTCTAAGAAACGATCAATATGAAGTTTGGAATAAGTTATATAGAGAATTTGAACTTTACTCTGTCTTTAAAAATCGTGCTATTGGTGGGATGGTTTCCAGCAGAAGATATTTTCGCAATGTCCCAAGTCCATTCATAGGAATTGCGTATCGATATCTTTTTGATTTTTTAAAATATAAGCAGAAAGAAGATTTTGCCATTCATTTTTTGGGTATATATTTGACTCAAGATCGTTTTACAATTCTCTTATTAGAGAAGTTATTTTCTCGGTATTTAAAAGATGTTAATATTAATTTTTCATACGATACTATTTCGTTTTCGAGAAAAATTAAATTGTCCCACGCAGACTATAAAGTCTACTTTGATAGAGGGCGTGGAATGCGCCTGGATCCAAGTTTGTATGAATTTAACAGGCAAGATGATTTGAAGTTGATATATAAAGAAGAGCATGTTGAAAAAGCTAGTGATTTGCTATTCTTGCTGGGAGAAAAAAGAGAAAGCAAGCTAAAAAGAGACCTTGATCGTTTTATGTGTGATTTTAAGGGGGAGGAAAAAGAAGAGATAAAGCCAGGTAACCTTGAGATACTTGATCCTCTTGGTGTTTATATCAATAGAAATATCGACATGATTATGTCCGAGATGATAGATAGGCAGGATATTGTAAGTAAAATTGTTTCATTGGAAAAGATTGAGCATGCATTCGAGTTAATCGAAAATTTTGTATATTCAAGCTCTGGATGTCTTGAATATGGATCTACTTCACAAATTGAAGTTGAGAAAATCGCTACAGATAGTGTGTTTAGTTCATTTCATTTTTTAAAAATAATTTCGTACTCCATGTATGAAGTTTTAAAATTTCATTTATGGTTTACTAAAAATCAAGACGACGAGAAGAAGCTTGATAAAATGAATGCTGAATTTATTACGCAGTTTAATAAAAAATGAATTTAAGTTTTTGAAATTTGTAAATTGAGATGTCATGAAGATATGAAATTGCTATGATTAAATATTTTATTTATTTTACTATAATATTTCTAGCATCTTGTGTGCTGGTTTCGCAAAAGTTTTGGAATTCTGAACAAAAATATAATCGTGTTGATGTTCATTTTGACAAGCATAAAGAGCAAGAACTTCGGCGTCGATAAATTGTTTTGGATAGGCTACATTTTCCTCACTACACCGACTATAACTCCCCACACATTCAATTCTTGTTCCGGACCAATCACAATAGACTTAAATCGTGGATTTTCAGGGACAAGCATGCATTTTCCATTCTTCATATACAGCCGCTTCACAGTGAATTCCCCATCAACAACGGCCACGACGATCTTGTCATGAAGGGGTTCCTCCGACTTGTCGACGACCAGGATATCCCTGTCGTGGATGCCTGCGTTTATCATCGAATCCCCGCCGACCCGAACCAGAAATGTCGCAGCCTTGTTTTTGACGAGTAGCCTGTTTATGTCCAGTTCCGCTTCGATGTAGTCGTCTGCCGGTGACGGGAATCCTGCAGAGATCCGGTCTAAAAATAGGGGGATGGTCACAGATGGGGCGTCTTCCATTTCGAAGGGGATCTGGCCCAGTATGACGGCCTTGTCGAAAGTGGTGGAGCTATCTGGTTGGCTGTATGACATGAGGGCCTTTCTGTTAAGGGGTTCGGTGCCGGAATGTCCGGCGTCTGTCCTGACTACGAGGTGGCGACCTGGTTCGGCAATCTCAAATCGATCATTTTTTCTAGGATGTTCCCAACTGCCTGGGACGACGTTGGAAATAATTCTTCCTCATTAATGGACCTCAAGGATAGCTACCGGCTATGGCTGGAAAATTGTCATACGATTCAAAGAGCTTGACACGTCCATGAGTCTGGGGCTTACCAGAATAGCTGTATTCTGATGGAGGCTGGAGAAGTTGGTTCTCAATTCTGGGGGGAGCTCTTTTTTTGGATTTTCACCCAAGTGGCGGAGTCGTTTTTTTCTTGCCCGACGATAGGTGTCAATGTCTACGAGGGAATAACAACATTCTTCATGATTTAAGTAAAAAACATGGATCGCTTTGATGAAACATCCTTATATCCAACTAATACTTATTAGTATTAAATAATAATGAAGATTATTGACAATATCAATTCATTACTTGGAGATGATCTTAAAATATCTCTTCTCCAAAAATGTAAGCTGAAAGTGGCTGCATCGTGCTTTTCTATATATGCTTACGAAGCTTTGAAATCTGAACTCAAAGAAATTGATCATCTTGAATTTATTTTTACATCTCCAACATTCGTAAAAAATGAAGTCATAGATAAGTTTAAGAAAGAACGCCGAGAGTTTTATATCCCGAAGTCAGATCGTGAGCGAAGTCTTTATGGATCTGAATTTGAGATACAGCTTAGAAACAAGCTTACACAAAAAGCAATAGCACGTGAATGTGCAGATTGGATGATTCGCAAGGCGACATTTCGTTCAAATAAGACTAAAGCGCCAATGCAACAATTTGCTTGTATCCAACATGAATCTCAAGATGTGGCATATATGCCATTGCATGGATTCACAGCTGTGGATTTGGGATATCAGCAAGGAGACGCAGTTTCTAATATAGTTAATCGTGTAGATGAGAAAGTTTTTACCTCCACGTACCTTCAGCTTTTTGACCAAATCTGGAATGATCCTACCAAACTTGAGGATGTGACGAATGCAATCTGTGATCATATTGCATCTGTCTATCAGGAAAATTCTCCCGAACGTATTTATTTTCTGATGCTTTACAATATCTTCAACGATTTTCTCAATGATATTGATGAAGACGTGTTGCCCAACGACCGCACGGGTTATCAGGATACGCTCGTATGGAATAAGCTTTTCAACTTTCAACGCGACGCCGCCATAGGTATTATCAACAAGCTGGAAACCTTCAATGGCTGCATACTTGCTGACAGCGTCGGCCTTGGTAAAACTTTTACCGCCCTGGCCGTTGTGAAATATTACGAACTACGGAACCGTTCAGTGCTGGTTCTGTGTCCGAAAAAGCTCGCGGACAACTGGCTGAACTACAACCGCAACCTGACGACAAATATCTTCTCCGAAGATCGCTTCAATTACGACGTCCTTTGTCATACGGACCTTTCCAGGACCTCGGGCGAGTCATTTGGCATCCCCTTAAATCGCGTCAACTGGGGCAATTACGATCTGGTCGTCATCGATGAATCGCACAATTTCCGTAACAATGATGCCGTCAAGGACCGGGAAACCCGCTATCAGAAACTGATGAACCAGGTCGTCCGGCAAGGTGTTAAGACCAAGGTTCTGATGCTGTCCGCCACCCCCGTCAACAACCGTTTCAATGATCTGCGCAACCAACTCGCGCTGGCTTACGAAGGTGACTCTGAAAATCTCAGCAAGAAGCTGCGCACTGGCAGATCGGTGGAAGAAATCTTCCGGAATGCCCAAGCGACATTCAACCAGTGGTCAAAATTGGCACCGGAAGATCGAACGGCGAAAGCTATTCTGGACTCCCTTGATTTTGACTTTTTCGAACTGCTGGATAGCGTAACTATTGCCCGTTCACGAAAGCACATTCAGACCTTCTACGATACCAGTGATATTGGACAGTTTCCCGAGCGTCGCAAGCCGTTGTCATTTCACTCGCCACTGACTGGGCGCACAGACGTGATGAGTTTCAACGAAATCTTTGAACAACTTTCGCTGCTCAAACTCGCTGTGTACGCCCCGATTAGCTATATTCTACCCAGTAGGCTCAAAAAATATGAAGACCTGTATGACACGCTTGTGGACGGCGGTAGAAGACGGCTCAAGCAGGTAGACCGCGAACAAAGTCTACAATCATTAATGACGACCAACTTGCTCAAACGCCTTGAAAGTTCTGTTGAGGCATTTCGACTGACTCTGACAAGCCTGCAGGGCAATCACACTCGCACCTTGAACAAAATCGACTTGTTCAAGGCCGTAGGCGTTGCTGACAGCGTCTCTGACTGGACTGATAGCATGGTCAATCTAGAAGCCGAGGAAGACGATATCCCGCTTGGGGATTCGGAGATCGGCGGCAAGGTCAAAATCAACCTTGCCGACATGGACCTCCCATCTTGGGAGCACGACCTAAAGGTTGATCTGGAAGTTATTAATGCCTTGCTGACCTCTATGGCAAAGGTCACGCCCAAGGATGATTCCAAGCTGCAACATTTAAAAGGGCTAATTCTCAATAAAATTCAAAACCCTATCAATGACGGTAATAAAAAAGTCCTCATTTTCACAGCGTTCGCTGACACGGCCAGTTACCTCTATAATAATCTGGCAGCCACCATACTGGCGACACATGGCCTTCACACCGGAAAAGTCACCGGCAAAGACGCGCCAAAATCAACTCTCAAAAAGAATTATGATTTCCAATCATTGCTGACGCTTTTCTCTCCTCGCGCCAAGGAAAAAGCTCAAGTGCTCCCAAGGGAACCTGAGGAATTGGATCTTCTGATCGGCACCGACTGCATTTCCGAAGGGCAGAACCTCCAGGACTGCGATTACCTGATCAACTACGACATCCACTGGAACCCGGTTCGCATCATCCAACGATTCGGGCGCATTGACCGCATCGGTTCTATCAACAAGACCATCCAGTTGGTGAACTATTGGCCCGATATTTCTCTGGATGAGTACATCAACCTCAAGGAACGGGTCGAAAACAGGATGGTCATTGCCGACGTAACGGCCACCGGAGATGACAACGTCCTCACGGCAAAAAGCAGTGAGATTTCATATCGGAAAGAACAGCTCCGGCGTCTGCAGGAAGAAGTGATTGAACTGGAAGACCTGAAGACGGGCGTATCCATTACCGACCTGGGCCTGAATGACTTTCGTATGGACCTGCTTAATTATGTCAAAACCAATGGCGACCTCGCTAGCGTGCCGGGTGGTATGCATGCGGTTGTCCCAGCCAGGCCGACAATGGGTTTGCACCCAGGCATCATCTTCACACTGCGTAACCGCAACCATGCGATTAACATCAATCAACACAACCGGCTTCACCCTTACTATCTGATTTATATCGCCCAGGATGGTGAGATTTTATCCAACCATACTGAGGTCAAAAAGCTGCTCGACCTGGTTCGTTCCAGTTGCAAAGGTCAGGATGAACCCATCGCCCAAGTCTGCCGACTTTTCAATCAGCAAACGGACGAAGGTCGAAATATGAAGGCTTGTTCCGACCTACTGAGTACAGCAATCCGTTCGATGATCGATGTCAAGGAAGAGAAGGATCTGGACAGCTTGTTCTCTGGCGGCAAAACCACGGCCCTTGTGAACACCATTGCTGGGCTTGACGATTTTGAACTCGTCGCCTTCCTAGTTGTTCAAAAATAACCGCACTAAGTTTAAGCAAATAGGTTTGATTTGGGAGAAGATATGACAACATTTGACAGCACTAAGTCCTCATTAAGTGAACTATTGCGCGACATTATCGCCGGTAAAATTCAATTGCCGGACTTTCAGCGCGGTTGGGTGTGGGATGATGATCACATACGGGACTTACTTGTCAGTATTGCCAGATCATTTCCCATTGGTGCAGTTATGTTGCTTGAAGCGGGTGGTGAAGTACGATTTCAGACGAGGCCAGTTGAAGGATTGGAAAGAAAAATTCCCAAGAGTCAGTTGCCGGAAAAACTAATTCTAGATGGTCAGCAGCGCCTGACAACTCTCACACAAACATTGGCGCTCGATGAGCCTGTAGATACCCGTACAGCTAAAGGAAAAAAAATACAACGTCATTATTACTTTGATATTCGAAAAGCAGTGGAATCACCATATAGTTTAGAAGATGCAGTGATTGCCGTGGATGACAGTCGTCAACTGCGCTCAAATTTTGGTCGCGATGTAGATTTGGATCTTTCAACTCGGGAATTGGAGTGTAAGCAATTATACTTTCCTTGTAGTCAGATAATGAGTTCAGACGACTGGGAGGCTACACTGCACCAAGTAGCGCCAGAACAGTTTGGTGCCTATATGGCATTCCGCAAGCTTGTACTTACACCATTTCGAACTTACCAACTTCCTGTGATTTTACTGAAGAAGGAGACATCTAAAGAGGCTGTCTGTTTGGTGTTTGAAAAGGTGAATACCGGTGGCGTGGCTCTGTCAGTCTTTGAGCTGATTACTGCCAGCTATGCAGCTGAAGGGTACAATCTGCGGGATGATTGGTTTGGTTCAAATGTTCGAAACGTTGATTCTCGGCAGGCGCGAATTGAGAAGGATGACTTACTCAAAGGGACAGAATCCACCGAGTTTCTTCAAGCCATTAGCTTGCTCACAACACATGAATTGCGTCTTGCCGACATCCAAGCTGGCAAGACAGGCAAGCAGGTGCGCCCTGTAAGTGCAAAACGAGCCGATGTGCTCCAACTCCCTCTTTCTGCCTGGCACAAGTGGGCGAATTCCCTCGAATCGGGTTTTCGTCAAGTTGGCCGGTTTCTGCGAAAAGAATGTTTTTATAACAGAAGAGACCTGCCTTATAGCACGCAACTTATTCCCTTGGCGGCCGTGTTGACTCAACTTGGTGATCGATGGTTGGAACCGCGCATCTACGACAAGCTTTCACAGTGGTTCTGGTGCGGTGTATTGGGGGAGCTCTATGGTGGAGCTGTAGAAACTCGCATTGCCAACGATTATGAAGAATTATTGCGGTGGGTTGATGACGATGAAGTCATCCCACGAACAGTTCGAGATGCAAGCTTCAGACCTGAACGTTTTGACACTCTTCGCTCTCGTCTTAGTGCCGCCTATAAAGGTATAAATACTTTGGTTCTTCGCGAAGGATCAAAAGATTGGTTTTGGAAGGCCAGTATTCGGGAATTGGATGCAGACGAGATTGCGATGGATATTCATCACATATTTCCGCGTGCATGGTGCGAAAGGAAGGGAATCAGAAGCGATCGATACGACTCTATTCTCAATAAGACACCAATATCTTACAAAGCTAATCGAAAAATTGGCGGAGATGCGCCGTCAGTTTATATCCAGCGTATCCAACACGAAAAGCAGGTTAAATTGAACGAAGAACAAATGAATAAAATACTTGCCACACATGCATTAGAACCAGACCTTCTCAGGTCTGATGACTTTGATCGCTTCGTCGAAGATCGCTGTTCTCGTATGGTATCCCTGATCGAAAGGGCAATGGGAAAGCGAGTGAGTTTGGCTGAGGAAAAAGAAGAGTACGAAATGAGAGACGAGCATGTTTTTTCCTCATGAACCTGATTGATTCTCCGTTTTTGTTTGAATACCCGGAACACGCATATTTCGGACGCGTGCTGCCCAAGAATAAAATCTACGAGCACGGAAGCCCACGTAGCGCCGTCAAGCAGTTGTTTGTCAGCCAGGTGGAGCAGATCGTCTGGCAGTACAAGCTCGCCCCGGAAACCATTAACATGAGTGGCTTACCGTCTGTTCCGGAAATTCAAATTTTTAGTATCGCCTTGAAGGATGGAGCCCTGAAGACGGAAGTGCTGCAATGCATTGACCTAGCCATACCATTCCCGATCATTTTTGAGCTTCGGTTCGACGGGAAAGTAAAACCTGTCGCCGCCTTTAAGCGGCCGAGTGAAACGGATGCCTGCAAGTGGGTCATTAGCGAATATTTTGATTGCGACTGGGCAGCTACCGATACGCCACGCAAGCCCTTGCCGATGGTTTTTGATCTTGAGGCACTCTACGGTCATTTGCTGCTGCCACTAATGCCGTACCCGGCACGGTCTGGCGAAGACCTGCAAAAACGAGTGGAGCGGATGGAGCGCATTCGGCTCAAGCAGCGGGAGCTGGAGCGTTGTGAGGCCCGACTCCGGAAAGAAAAGCAGTTCAACCGTAAGGTCGGGATCAATGCCGAACTGCGCGAAGTGAAAGCCCAGCTGTCGGAATTGAAAAAATAATGTTGCCAACACAGGTCGTTACGATTATGTTCCTTTCATCTGAATACAGAACAACACCCCCCACGCATCCCGTCAGCTCTGCGCACCATGGGGGGTTACTTATTTTGTCCAAGGGCACCCATGAGGTTTGCTAAACCCCCGAAGACATTCGAAGAACAAGTGGGAATCCTCTGTTCACGCGGAATGGAGATTGATGATCCTGAACGAGTCAGGAGATATCTTTCTCATTTGAACTACTATCGTCTTGCCGCCTATTGGCTACCCTTCGAACAAGACCATCCTACCCACCGTTTTCAACCCGGTACTCGCTTCAACACCGTGCTTGAACATTACATCTTTGACCGGGAACTGCGTCTTCTGGTCATGGATGCCATTGAACGTCTTGAAGTGTCTTTGCGCACCCGCTGGGCCTATTATCTTTCCCACACGTATGGACCGCATGCACATCTTGAAAGCCGCATCTTCAAATTAGATGGGCGCTGGTCACACGAAGAAAACCTTCGAAAGCTGAAGGACGTGGTTGATTCCAGTGCTGAGGTCTTTATCCGGCATTTTGACCGATACGATGAAGAGTTGCCGCCAGTTTGGGTCGTTTGTGAGGTCATGACTCTAGGACAACTTTCCAAATGGTATGCGAATCTGCGTCATAGCAAGGATCGGAATGCCATTGCCGAGGCGTACGGTCTTGATGAAGTCAATCTGACCTCCTTTCTCCATCATCTGAGCATTGTCCGCAATCTTTGTGCCCACCATGCACGGCTCTGGAATCGGGAGTTTGCTTTTACCTGGAAGCTACCACGTCTTAAACCGGTTGGACTCCTGGTGAATTTTCATGCCCCAGATGGGAGAAGGCTCTATAACACGTTGGTTATGCTCGCATATCTGATGGATCGAATTAATCCACACAGCTGGAAAACACGGCTGGAAGAATTGTTTACAAAACATCCGGAAGTTGCGGAACGTCATATGGGCTTTCCTGAGAATTGGCAGGATAGGTCGCTGTGGCGTGGTCAGATACTATAATGGAATAGATGCTCTCAATAAGGAATACTGAAATGGAAAAGATGAAAATGCACTCCCCAAACCTGACCCGGGAGAACATAACCCGTATCCGCGAGATGTTTCCCGGCTGTGTGACAGAGGCCCAGGGCAAAGACGGCAAGATTAGGCTGGCTGTGGATTTCGACCAGTTGCGGCAGGAGTTGTCCGAGTCCATAGTGGATGGCCCTCAAGAACGTTACCATCTCAACTGGCCAGGAAAACGTGAGGCGTTGCTCACTGCCAACGCTCCCATAGCCAAGACTCTGCGCCCCTGCCGCGAAGAGAGTGTAGATTTCGATACCACAAAGAGCCTGTTTATTGAGGGGGATAATCTGGAGGCTTTAAAGTTACTCCAGGAGACCTATCTCGGACAAGTCAAAATGATCTATGTTGATCCCCCGTATAATCGGAAAAAGGGGAATAATCTCGTTTACCGAGACGATTTCGTTGGTAACACCTATGAGTATCTAACGCAAAGCAATCAAGCCGACGAACATGGTTATCGACTTGTTGCCAACACGGAAGCAAATGGTAGGTTTCACTCCGATTGGCTCGGGATGATGTATCAACGCCTTCGAGTTGCAAGGAATCTTCTGGCACCAGCGGGAGTCATCGCTATATCCATCGATGATGCGGAAACAGCAAACGTTCTCCATTTGTGTTATGAAGTCTTCGGTGAATCGAATTTCGTTGGTACACTTATTTGGAAAAACGCTACTGACAACAACCCTACCAACGTTGCTGTCGAACACGAAAGCATTCATGTTTTTGCAAGAAGCAAAAGCAACTTGGAAGGTGTCTGGAAGAGTTCTGTCTCCGATGTCAAAGAAGTTCTCGTGAGAATTGGCTCTGAATTGGCTGAAAAGTATTCGGACTTAACTGATCTGCAATCGGCTTATACAGAGTGGTATCGCGAGAATAAGACACAACTTGGACCGTTAGCAGACTACAAGTTTATCGATGGAAATGGCGTTTATGCAGGTAGTCGTAGTGTTCATAACCCTGGGAAAGAAGGGTATCGATACGACGTTATTCATCCTGACACCGGCAAAGCCTGCAAGCAGCCGCTTATGGGGTATCGGTTTCCAGAAGAGACAATGAAGCGCTTGCTATCGGAGAGACGAGTTCTATTTGGAGATGATGAGAACAAGCTTATTGAACTGAAGGTATACGCCTCAGAGTTTGAGGATAAGCTGTCCAGCGTCTTTGAACTTGATGGTAGGTCTGGCCCATACGATTTAAAAGCTCTCTTCCCAGAAGGGAAGAAAGTGTTTTCTAATCCAAAGCCCGTTCTTCTGATGGAGCGTCTAGTATCCTTTATGACTGGGCCACAGGACATCTGCCTTGATATGTTCGCTGGTTCCTCGACGCTTGCGCATGCAACGCTTGAACTCAACCGGCGCGAAGGTGGAAGCCGCAGGTTCATAAGTGTCCAATATCCTGAGAGAATTGGGCAGGATAGCAAGGATGCAAAAGAGGCTTACAACTTCTGCAAGCAGGCAGGACTCGAACCTTTGATTTCCGAGATTTCAAAGGAACGTACGCGGCGTGCCGGGGCAGCGTTACGCGAAAAGGAAGGCGTTCCAGATTGGAGCCGGGATGTTGGCTTCCGCGTCCTCAAAATCGATTCATCCAACATGGCAGACGTCTACTATACTCCGGACGCTGCAGATCAAAACAAGTTTCAATACTACGTGGACAATATCAAGCCGGACCGCACATCTGAAGATCTGCTCTTTCAGGTGTTATTAGACTGGGGTGTGGATCTTTCGCTGCCCATCCGAAAAGAGACCATCCAGGGCAAGGCCGTCTTTTTTGTCAATGAGCCGCCCTATGATCTTGTGGCCTGCTTCGATACCGGCGTGAATGAGGACCTCGTCAAAGAACTTGCCAAGTTTGAGCCGTTGCGGGTTGTGTTCCGTGACGCTGGCTTTGCCACTGACGCCGCCAAGATCAATGTGGAACAGATCTTCAAGCAGATGTCTCCTGGCACTGACGTGAAATCGATTTAGGGAGGACTTGGCATGAAACTCAAGTTTAAAGTCCAGCCCTATCAGACCAGCGCGGTTGAATCCGTGGTCGATTGCTTTGCTGGGCAGGTGAATACCGCAGGTCTTGCCTACCGAATTGACCCAGGTGTGAACAAAAAGCTGTTGGCACAGGGGGCGACTTTGCCGGGGATTAATCTTGATGTTGAGCAGACCGGCTTCAAAAATGCTGATATCCACCTGACCGATGCCCAACTGCTGACCAATATCCAGGACGTTCAGCGTCGTCAGAACCTACCCTTGTCTGAAAATCTGGTCTCAAGCGCCGGATGCAAGGTAAATCTTGATGTGGAGATGGAAACCGGGACCGGCAAGACATACTGCTACGTCAAAACATTCTTTGAAATGAATAAGCGATACGGCTGGACCAAGTTCATCGTGGTGGTACCCAGCATTGCCATCCGTGAAGGCGTGCTCAAATCACTGGAGATTACCGCCGAACATTTCACCGAAAGCTACGGCAAGAAGGCCCGATTCTTTGCCTACAATTCCAGGCAGCTGCACCATCTGGAAAGCTTTTCCTCCGATGCGGGCATCAACGTCATGGTAATCAATATCCAGGCGTTCAATGCCACGGGAAAGGACAACCGCCGCATCTATGACGAGCTGGACGATTTCCAGTCACGCCGTCCCATCGATGTGATCAGCAGCAACCGTCCCATTCTGATCCTCGATGAGCCACAGAAGATGGAAGGTTCGAAAACGCTGGAGGCATTGACCAAGTTCAAGCCGCTGATGATCCTACGCTATTCGGCCACCCATCGGACCACGCACAACAAGATCCACCGCCTCGACGCTCTGGACGCGTATAACCAGAAGTTGGTTAAGAAAATCGCAGTGCGTGGTATCGCCGTAAAGGGACTGGCTGGCACTACGGGCTATCTCTATCTGGAATCCATTGAGATATCTAAAAAAGCGCCAATTGCCCGAATCGAGATGGAGGTGCGCCAAGGATCCGGTATTAAGCGGATAGTCAAACGCTTGGAACGAGGAACAGACCTGTTCGTTGAGTCGAACGAACTGGATCAATACCGAGACTTTGTCATTGCCCAGATCGACGCCACCAAGGATACCGTGGAGTTTACCAATGGTCATGTTCTGAGTACTGGCGATGCAACCGGCGATGTTACGGAAATGGCCATCCGACGGATTCAAATCAGGGAGGCGATCAGAGCCCATCTTGAGAAAGAACGGATACTCTTTGCCCAGGGCATCAAGGTACTGTCCCTTTTCTTCATCGACGGGGTGGTAAAATACCGGGACTATAACCATCCTGATACAAAGGGAGAGTACGCCCGGATTTTTGAAGAGGAGTACGAACGGCTCAAAGGAGAATTTTCGAGTCAGCTTCCGTTGGATAGTGGTGAATACCAGAGATTTCTTAAAGGAATTCCCGTCGGACTCACTCATAACGGGTATTTCTCAATCGATAAAAAATCAAATCAAATGAAGGAACCTGAAGGGATCAAGTGGGTTAAAGATGAAGAGACCGGACAAAAAACACTTCGATCCGATGACGTGGATGCCTACGATTTGATCTTGAAGGACAAGGAACGACTACTCTCATTCGCTGAACCGGTCCGGTTCATTTTCTCCCATTCAGCTCTACGGGAAGGCTGGGATAACCCCAATGTTTTTGTCATGTGCATGCTTAAGCATAGCGACAATTCGATCTCGCGTCGTCAGGAAGTTGGCCGGGGGTTGCGGATCAGCGTCAACCAGCTCGGGGATCGTATGGACAACCCGGCTACGGTCCATGACGTGAACGTCCTGACCGTTGTTGCCAGCGAGAGTTACAAGGACTTTGTCGGAAATCTTCAGCGTGAGATCAGCGAGTCCCTCTCTGCACGCCCACGCAAGGCGGATGAAGCCTACTTCACCGGGAAGGTCGTCACCACCGAAACTGGGACCGTGGAGATTACCCCGGTCATGGCTAAGCAGATCTACAAATACCTGTTGAAAAATGACTATACCGATGATGCGGACCAGGTTGCAACAGTCTACCATGAGGCGAAAGCAGCCGGAACGTTGGCTGCCCTTCCGCCCGAGCTTGCCCCTCACGCAGAGCAGATATTCGGATTGATCGACAGTGTCTTCAGCGACTCCCAGCTGCCCGTTCCTGAAAATGCCAACAAGGCGAAAATCAATCCAATCAATGACGCCAACTTCCAGAAGAAAGAATTTCAGGCGTTATGGAGTCGGATCAACCAGAAAGCGGTCTACCGCGTTGAATTTGATTCCACGGAACTGATTGCCAACAGCATTGCGGCTCTCAATAAGGATCTCCGTATCACTCCTCTCCAGTATACAATTCACACTGGAATCCAGAAAGACGGTATTACCGATGATCAGTTGAAGCATGGCGACGGCTTTGATCTCACGGATACGGATGTTGAAACACATAATGCCTCTGTGCACTCCATAGTCACATACGACCTGCTGGGCAAGCTTGCCGAAAATACACAGCTGACCAGAAAGACCATTGCCGCTATCTTGAGCGGGATCAATGCCGGATCATTCACACAATTTAAGGAAAACCCGGAACATTTCATTGCCGAGGCGTCTCGCCTGATCAATGAGCAAAAGGCCGCCACAGTTGTGGAACGGCTCAGTTACGACGCCGTTGAGGACTCCCACGACATAGGTATTTTTACCGCGAGCCAGACCAAGCACGACTTCACCCATGCGGGTAACAAACTTGAAAAACACATCTACGACTACGTAGTTACGGATTCCAGAGTGGAACGGAATTTCGTGAAGGAATTGGATACGAGTGATGATGTTATCGTCTACGCAAAGCTCCCCAAAGGATTCTTTATTCCAACCCCTGTAGGCAACTACAATCCAGACTGGGCCATTTCCTTCAAGGAAGGCAAGGTGAAGCATATTTACTTTGTGGCTGAAACTAAAGGCTCACTCTCCAGCTTGGATTTGCGCGGGATTGAAAATAACAAGATCGAATGTGCAAGAAAGTTTTTCGAAATGCTCAATAAAAAGCATGAAGAAAAAAATTTAAAATACGACGTGGTCACGAGCTTTGGGAAACTGATGGAGATTGTTGGAAAGGGTCAAAGACTCTAATAACTGATTTACTGTAGAGGAATATTTGAAAGGTAATTAGTGTTGGCAAAAAGGGGCTGGCAGTTTATCCGTAGCTACCAGTCCCTATTGTTAAAGTGAATTAATTTACGATAGGCTTTGTGTATCAAATATTAAATTTTAATTTAATAATATGACTCGTTGAATTATCTCCAAAGATACAGGTCATTCCTTTCTTTTTAGGCCATGAATACGCTTTATAATTGTGATTTTTTAAATAGTGCCAGTTGTTAATGATATATTGATGAGTATAATCGTTTGCTTCAATCATAGGTTTGATAATCCTGTGAAAACAATTACTGCAAGCATATTTATAGCGCTCAAACATGCTGACTGAGCAATATCTTCCGCAGCATAAACAGTTATAATTATGCAAAGGTTCGCCAGGAAGATGAAGAAGGTGTTGATATTTATCCCAATGAGCGTGTAAAATCCAAGGATCAATGCGGGGCGACATCCGCATATATCGATTTCTCCAGCAAGATGGACATAGAAACCTTTTGTGATCGATTTTATGATGCTCAAATCTAATGTGACAATACTTACACTCTAACCAAAATGTTCTCATATACAGATACTCCTTGTTTGTTTTTTGCCCAGTAAGCAGGACAATTTTCAAACGATTTATATCTATATACTTTTTATTATTTATCATGAGCATGAAATAGATGAATCAGAAGCAGAAAATGTGACATAGGTGTATGGCAATGATTAAAAAAGTCTCAGTCATGTTGCCGTTCAACTTTACCTGAAACTAAAAATATAGATATTATTAATTCAAACTCTAGGCGAAGAAACAATGTATTATAACAAAATCAAAAATTTCAAAAATTATAATAATTATATAAATAAAAAATTTGATTACTCTTCACTAATCTCCTCCATCAATCTCTCAATTGATTTCACAAAATTATTTTTTAGGTATGATTCAATCTCTAGTCATGACTTTTTAAAGTTAGCAAACAACATCTTCGACAGCGTTCATGTTATACACAAGAACTATCGTCACTTTAAAGCTTACAAGTTAATCGACAACGTTAATCACTTCTTCAGATTTAGTTTTATTTTTAAGGATAATTACTTCCTTGGTATTTCACTTCGAATTGGTCATCCGGACAAAAGTGTTGTTGACTTCATCGAGAATAATATTCCTTATACATATGCGATGAGTGCAGTTGAATACAGCGTCGACTTTCGAGGAAGTGATCCTTATGAGCTTTTCCGACTTATACGTACAACTGCTCACATAAGGTGGCCTGGAAAGAATACTCCTTCAAGTTATGCGACAACGTATTACTTATCTAACTCTAGAACATCATTAACTTCTGGATGTTATGCTTATATCAAGTTTAATACTCCAGAGAAGCCATTCGTTAGGCTGGAGTTAAGAGCCAGGAATCATTTCTATAAGAGAAAGAATATTAAAAAAATTAGAACAGCATTAAGCTTAAGGCCAAACGAAGTATTTAAAAATCTTTCGTTTTCTTATGTTGATTTAAAAGCATTGCTTGTTAAGTCGAAGTCATCATTGAATTTTGAAACAGAAAATGAAGAGAATAATATCATTCTAAATAAGTTTTTCGGGATGATAATGAATCAGTCAATATTTAATGATCTAGAATCTGATTCAGGTATTGTAGGTCTGACAGGAGTGAAGCAGAAGGTGTCATCAATAACAAAAAACTCAAGTACGATTTATAAGAAACATGAGTTTAACCAAATATTTTTTGAATCCATAAAAAATAGAAGTTTTATATAATTGTCCTTTCCTGTGGAGAGGATTGCGATGAACCAGTGGTTTGTCTTGGGGGGGTACGAACGGCGCAGTTGATGCGTCTTGGGTGGATTCTGGGGAGTGATTGAACGGCGTCGGTGACGTCGTTTATGATTTACTACTAAAGATTATCAATATTTTTATATATTAGGGACCAATCACCGCAATTGTCGTTACTGGTGATATTCTTTCGGTATTTCAAACGATATGACCGGAGATGTAAGGCTTTCAAGATCGTCAATGGGGATCGACAACAATCGTTTAACTTCTCTTTCTGCGGCCTTGCTCATCAATTCTGAGCGGATTCTGGCACGGAGATTGTTACCGGTCAGTTGATTGAATTCGTGCAATACGTTTTGCCAGGACAGGCCAAAGTCCAAAGCTGCTACACATCGCTGAACGTTAAAGAGCTTCATCTCAACAGGAGAGGAACTCGGCCACGCACAGCGAGTACCGTTTGTGGACGTTTTCCTGCCTGCGAAGGTGTGTTCGCCGCATTCCTTGCAAAACGCGTCAAATATCTCCATATACACGACTTCTGCCGTCTCCTTTTGCTCGATAAAGAAGGCTATCTGCCCTATCTACAAGCGCATCAACATTTTCCGCTTCTTGAGCCATGACAACTCCTGCGCTCATGCTTGTTTGTACATTACCTTTTGAAGTCAATATTGGCTTTAATTTTAGATGCTCTAGAATTCTATTTAAAATTAAAACAGCGTCTTCAATAGATGTTTGCGGCATGATAAGAAGAAATTCTTCTCCTCCATAGCGACAAGCTATGTCGTAATTTCGAATGTTATTAAGAATGATTGTAGAAAAATTTTTGAGTATTTCATCTCCAACGTTATGACCATACATGTCGTTGATTTTTTTAAAATAATCCAAATCAATCAGGGCGATACTTAGAGGTGTTTTTTTCCTAGACATCCTATTTAATTCTTTCGTTAAAGCTTGAATCCCCGTCATACGATTGGCCAAACCAGTCAAAAAATCTGTGGATGCCATGAGGGCCAAAGCTTCTTGAGCGTTATGCAGATCACGAATAAAGAAACGAGAAATGTACCATATTGAAGCCATAATCAAAGCAATGACGCCCAAACCTGAAATTACCATGAAAATCTTCGCTTTATTAATTTCAGTCATGAAGTCGCTAGCTTGCAAAGTAACAGATATACCACCTCTTATATCTCCAACCTTATACCCTTGTTGGGCGTGACATATCATGCAAGATTCATCGACAACTAAATGAGAAATATATCGGAAATAGTCCTTGTCATCTCGCTTTTCAAATGTGCTAGATTCACTAACACCTTTTTCAAATTGCATTAACGCGTATTTTTCAAATTCATCAGGTTTATTATGTGGATTAATTGGGTTAAGACTGGTCATTTTATATCGTACTTTATCTGTTCTAAATGGAGATTCTGAAAGCTCTTTGGTGACTAAAGAAGGATTTTTGAGAACAAACTCTTTATTGTCACAAATAATTTTTGATTTTATACCATCTATTTTTTCAAGATAAGGGTTATTTCCTGTTGTTTTATCCAGAGGTACATAGACACCTCCATGCTGTGCAATCCACTTCCGAACTATAACGATTTCTGAAAAAAAAGTTTTTGCTTCATTATACAAATTTATTTTATACGCTTTAGATATATTATACTGAAATGCAAAAAAAATACTAGAAATGACTAGAGATATAATAATTGAAATTATCCCTAAATACTTTCTAACACTGTTTTTTGCAGTTTCAATGCGATCAATATGACCAACTAAACTAGGCTTATACTGAAGCATATCGCCTCTATAGATATAGTATTTTTAAAATTACAAGATGCTTATGACAAAACATTCAGACGCTTTTTGAAGTTTTAGTCCTGCTCAACGACAGAGAACTCGGAAAACGACAGAGATCGTGTGAAAGGTTGGTCAGGATTCTTAGAACCCTGTGAATCCGGCCAGACATTTTGAACGGCCATGAGTCAAGCAGACCTAAAATTTGATAACCCTCGAAGTTTACCGTATTTTGCTACTCATAGCTTTTTTGCTACCTGGCCCAGCGTCTTCTTGAGTTCTGCTATCTGTACAGGCTTGGCGATGTAGTCGTTCATGCCAGCTTCAAGGAATCTCTCACGGTCCCCAGTCATGGCGTATGCTGTCATGGCGATGATAAAAATGTCTTTCTTCTTTCCTAGTACTGAGGACTGGCGGATTTTTTTGGTCGCCTCCACTCCATTCATCACCGGCATCTGTACGTCCATCAGGATCACGTCGAAGTCCTGAGCAGTGAGAAGCTCCAAGGCCTGCTGCCCGTTTTCGGCTAGAGCCACATTATGTCCAATCTTTTCGAGCAGCTTTGTCAGGGCATATGAGTTTGACGGCTCGTCTTCTACAAGCAGTATTCGCAACACCTGCTCGGCTGGATCCGGTTGTACTGAAATTTGACCAAGATGAAAATCTCTGCCTTCGGGTAATTTGAAGGGCAAGAGTATGTTCACGTTGGTTCCTGATCCTAGATTACTTTCCACTGAAATTTTTCCATTCAACAGATCCACGAGGCGCTTGACGATGGCCAGACCCAAGCCAGCGCCCTGGAAGTCGCGGGTGAAGGAATTATTTACTTGGGCAAAGGGCATGAATAATCCATCCAGCTTGTCATCTGGGATGCCGATTCCGGTATCGGACACCGAAAAGAGTACCCGGATGACACCATCCCTATCTGTGCTGACGGGAGTTACTTCCAGAGAGACATGCCCCTTCACTGTAAACTTGAAGGCATTGCCCACCAGGTTGAAAAGAATCTGCCGGACTCGTGCATCGTCACCAATAAGTCTCGGTGGGATTTTCGGATCAATGACACACTGCAGAGGAACACCCTTCTCACTGACGGTGACATGGAATAACTCGGATACGGAGTCCACCAGTTCGTGGAGCACGAATTCCGTCTCGCAAATTGTCATCTTTCCGGCTTCGACCCTGGAAAGGTCCAAGATATCTGATAGCAATCTGGTCAAGCGGTTGGCTGACTTGATGGCTAGGAGGACGAATTGCTTCTGTTCTTCATCCAGAGAGGTGATCTCCAGGAGCTGCATCATGCCTAAGATACCGTTAAGCGGAGTGCGGATTTCATGGCTCATATTGGCTAGGAATTCTGATTTAGCCTTGTTGGCAGCTTCAGCCCTCTCTTTAGCTTCAAGCAGGGATGATTCCATGCGTTTGAGATCTGTTATGTCAGTTGCCAAGGTGGCCACTCCAAGACATGATTTTGCGTCGCGGTCGTACACCGGGAATTTTTTAGTCAAAAAAGTTCGCTCGGTTCCATCTTTCATAAACGAGGATTCTACCACGGTTGCCACCTGTCCGGCAGGTAACTCCAGGGCTGTCCGATCATTGTTCATGTATGCGGCAATCTGCTCTTCGGTGGCAATATCCTTGAAAAGATCATTGTCAGTTTTGCCAATTACATCAGCAAGGCTCTTCCTGCCCGTCAGATTAAGATATGCTTGGTTCACCGCAAGATAGCGCAATTCTGGGTCCTTAAAGACCGCGATGCTGTCAACGTTTTCGATGAGTTGAGACATCCGTTGCAACTCTTGCTCAGCCTGTTTGCGGGCCGTAATGTCGCGAACGGCAGAAAAGGCATACTCTTGGTCTCCAATCTGGATGGGAACGGTGATGATTTCTACAGGGATTTCTGTTCCGTCTTTGTGTAAGTCTATGCCTTCGAAGTGTGAGCGCTTCAACTCTGAAAGAATGGCCGTTCCCGGAATTTTCCGAACTGACGGAGCCTGAATGTCAACTACTGATAGTTGCAGAAGTTCATCCTTCTCATAGCCCAGAAGGCGGCATGCAGCTAAGTTCGCATCTAAAAGCTTGTCGTCCATGCGCCAGATGAAGAGCGGATCGGGCGATTTCTCGAAAAGGACGCGGAAGCGTTCTTCGCTGTTCTTCAGGGCCTGCTCAACGTGCTTGCGTCCAGTTATGTCTTGGTTGACGCCGATGGTTTTGATGCGTTTTCCGGACTTGTCTTTGATCATCATGTATCGGACGATGATATTTCGAATATCTCCGTTTCTAGTGACCATGCGGTGCTCAAGCTGAGCGAAACAGTCATCGTATTCGCCGGCCAACACCTTGCCTATCCCTGTTGCGACGAGCTCTGTCTCTTCCGGATGAATGAAATTTTGCGCGTATTCTTCAGCCTTCATGAAAAGACCGCCTTCCTGCTCGGCTGTCGTCCCGTAAAGCGAATAGAACTGCTCGTTGAAAGCGAATGTCATGGTATCAAGGTTTAACTCCCAGCTTCCCATGTTGGCCATGTCCAAGGCCAAAACAAGATTGGAGCGACTTTCCTCCAAGGCAAAACTTGAGCGGATCAGATCTTCTTCAGCCTGCTTTCGTGCGGTGATATCTCTTGCGATTCCAAGTACGCCCAGGACGTTGCCCATTTCATCGTACATGGGTGTTTTAACAGTCTCAAAAAAGAATTTTTGCCCCGTATCTGCAATAATAAAAGACTCATCATAGACAACAGGTCTCCCAGTTTGCAGTGCTCTACGATCATGGTCCAAAAAATTATCCGCTTGTTCGGTATCGACAAAATCATGGTCACGCCGTCCTATAATTTCCCGTTCCTTGGCGCCAAAGAATTTTTCAAACATGGGATTGCAGCTTAAATAGGCGCCGTGTTCATCTTTGAGCCAGACGAGGTCAGGGATATTGTTTTTCAGAGCCCGCAAGATAGATTCAGACTTCTGCAATGCGTCTCTGTCCATCCCTGAACGCTTCCAAAGACGAAACAAGACTAGGATGAAGACTGTCTGCAAGCCTCCAATCACCACAATGCCAAGTAGCCAGCCCCAGTATTGCTCCCACATTGATACTTGACGGTTGAGAATGATGCTCCCTTGGGGAAGGGCGGATTCCTTGATCCCGAAACGCTGCATCATGTTGTAGTCGAACATGTACGCATTGGGGCTGTCCATGACCACCGGAATCTGGTCCGCTTTCTGGCCCTCAAGGATGCGGACTGCCACATGGCCTGCCGCGCGGCCTTGGTCCTGGCCGGAGGCGACGTAGCCACCCAGGGCCCCATCACCTAGGTCGAAAGACCAAGGCGTGAAGACTGGTACCGAGGTATGGGCGGAAATGATCCGCATGCTGTCTTGGATCGAAAGATAGCCTCCTTCGGGCTTGAGGAGGTTTATCAGGCGCAGGACTAGGCTGTTTTTGGGCAGGCTACTCAGGATGTCTGGAGCATCCTTGTCAGTCATATTTAGCAATTCGCCGAATTGTACCCGTCCTCGCATCCGCGCGGCCGCTGCACGGAACTGCTCCAGGTTGATGCGACCGTTTGCCTCGGTATCGCTCACTACAGCCATGATCCGGGTTGTGTGGGGAAAGAGCTTCAATGCCAGTTCAAGAGTGGTGTCCAAGCTTAGAGTCTCGTTAATCCCCGTGATATTGGATTGCCCCTGGATACGGCTTGGGCTGAAATTATTGATGCCGCAGAAAACCACTGGAGTATTGGAGAATAACTTCTCCCGAACGGAGAGTAGAAAGTTTAGCGCGGGATCATCCGCGACCAGAACCAGATCCTGAGGCTTGGCCTCGTACTTAGCGAAAATGTATTCTGCGGTCAGCCGGGCGTGATCCGGGTCGAAGTACCGGCGCATGTCTAAGTTTTCGATGGATAGGTAGACCGACTCAAGGGGAGCAAGAGCTTCGCGGACGCCCAAGACAACGCTGTCGTTCCAGTGATCACCTTGGTGGTAGGAGGTGAGCAGGAGCACCTTCTTGGGGGTTGGGGCGGATGCTGCTGCATGTGTTGAAAAAAACATGGCGAATAGGGCAAAGACTAGAACCTTGGATCTATGGGTCGTCATTTGCACACCTGCGAAGAAGTTTTAAATCATTCAAAATCGTTAAAGGAATATGATGCCGATTTCAAGCATGCACTTGCGGGGTGATCATTCCCTAACAGCCCGTTGATTTATTCATGATCAACACAGCTCGACGGTAATCTGAGTTCCGACGAATTCTTCGCCAGTCTCGCTCTTCATCTCAACCAAAATCATCGAAACGACCATCCGTCCCCAAACAATAATAACAATTTGCGCTGAATTGAGGTAAAAATACCCCTTCGGGGTCCCGAAACCTATCAACTGGCGCATCAGCAGGCCGAGATTGAACCCGGCCACGCACAAGAGGTATCGTTTGTGGACGTTTTCCTGTCCCCGAAGGTGTGTTCGCCGCATTCCGCCACGATCGAGCACATGCTGGAAACTTCGTTCGACCAACTCCGTTCTTTGCTTTGCCA